>JBJTAU010000075.1:0-3227 GCA_046090965.1 Limisphaerales bacterium
GTGAGCGAACTGCCCGTGGCCGCAAGCTTGAAATTCATCGGCACGCCATCGAGCGGCCGGCCCTCGAAGCTCACGGGAAACAACGGCCCGAGCGCCGACTGCGCCAGCGACGCCAGCCGCTCCTGCCGCCCATCCACGAAGATGACCCCGCCGCCGCGCTGCCCGACGAAGTCGCGAATCCACTCCAGTTCGTTCGCGCGAAGCTGGTTCGCCGGCAGGTCGCCGAAGATGATGAGGTTGTAGGTGAACAGCGTCTCGCGGTCAGCGGGGAACTGCCCGGTGAGCTTTCCGCGCGGCCAGAACTTCTGCTCGCCGCCCGCACCCGCGAGCAGCGCGTTGACCTCCCAGCGGTCGTCGCGTTCCAGCAGGTTGCGCAGGTAGCGGAATTCCCAGCGCGGCCGGCCGTCGAGCACGAGCACCTTGGGCCGCTGCGTCGTCGCGTTCACCCACAGCGCGCCGGCGTTGTTCACGGCGTCTTTCTCGCCATCGAGCACCGTGGCATCGGCCAGGAAATGCAGCGGCAAACTCGCGAAACGCAAATCCTTGTCCTGCCGCCTCAGCTCGTCCGCGACCAAGTCCTTCACCGGGAAATCAAACTCCACGGAGCGCAGGTGCTTGCCATCCGTGGTCAAATCTTGCGTCCACAGCACGCGCCCGCCATGCGCGACGCGCAGCGTGAAGGGCCGGCCCGGCGGCATGTCGTCCTTCAGCTCCACCGTGCCGCGCACGCGCCCGTCCGACGCGACGGTGTCGGGGCCTTTGACCGCGAGCACCGCGAGGTCCGGCGGCCGCTGCTGCATCCCAACGCCGACGGGAAACACCGGCACGCCGCGCGCCCCGAGCAGCCGCGCTAGCTCGGCGGGCGGCTCGCCGGAATTGTGCTGGCCGTCGCTGAGGAGAATGACCGCCGTGCGCTCGCCCGCGCGGAGCACGTGCGCGCGCGACTTCACCGGCTCGGCCAGGTCTGTGTTCAGGTTCGTCGCCGCAAGCGTGAAGGCAGTCGGCGGCTTCGGCGGGTCGCCGCGCTTGCGCTCGCCGGGCAGCCAGACCGGCTCGGCCTTCTTGCCCGCGAGCGCGACGACTTCCAGGTTGTGCTGCGCCGCCAGCCGCTTCGCGACTCCCTCCGAACTGCCGAGCAACGCCGCTTCCAACCGCTGCCAGCGCGTCTGCGTGTCAAACTTCTGGACGGCTGCCAGCACGTCCGCATCGCGCTTCTCCGCGACGGCGAGGACGTGGTTCGTGAAGGCCGTGCGCAGCTCCGCCTCGAAACGCGCGGCCACGGCGGAGAGCTTGGCCAGCTCGCGCTCCGTCACGTTCGGATCGCGGCCGACGGCGGTGTCCGCGAGTTTGCGCGCAGGCACGGCGAGTTCGGTGTTCAGCTTGGCGACACTTGCGCTGGCTTGTGACCATGCAGCAGGGCCGACCTTGCCGAGCGACTCCGTCGCGCTCGCGGTGTTCGTCGCGAAGCCGCGCACGAACTCGTGGAACACCGGCGCGGGGAGGTTTGGCTTCGCGCGTGCGGCGGTCTCCTGCGCGTTGGCGAGTTCGGCCGCGGCGGCGCGGAGGTTGGGATCGAACTTGTTCGTCGCGAGCCAGCCGAGCTGCTGGGCGATGAAGAGCTTGCGAGGCAGGTTCATTTCCTGGTCGGTGATGCCCATGCTGGCCGAGGCGTCCACGAAGAGCAGGATGCGCGCGACCTCGCCGATGATGTTGCGGTGATGCAGCACCGGCCCCGTGAGCATCAGCACGAGCAGCAGCACGGCCAGCGCCCGCAGCGTCGGCAACAGCCATCGCACCGCGCCCGCCCGCGCCCGCGTCTCGCGCCAGTAGAGCAGCCACGCCGCGCCCGCCAGCGCGAGGCCGACGGCCAAGCCGCCCCACAACCGCCAGTCGCCGATGAAACGCAGGTCAGTCATTTTTTAACCACAAAGTGGCACGAGAAGGCACAAAAGGGACGCTGATTCGCGTCATTCGCGGGCAACCTTTTGAGCCTCTTTGCGCCTCTTTGTGGCAACTCATGGCTTCCCTCCTTTTTGTCGCGTGAACCATTGCACCAGCAGTAGCTCGCTGAAACACAGCACCAGCACCGCCCACAACAGCGGCTTCCAGACTTCGCGGCCGAAGCGGCGGTCTTTGTCCATCTGCTGGTAGTCGGCGACGGACGTGAGCAGCCTGGCTCCGAGCGATTCGGCCAGCGTCTTGCGTTCCGGCTCGGTGAGCTGGCGCAGGTCGGATTCCGCGCGCGCGGTGCTCACGACGAACGGCGTCGGGCCGCCGTCGGGCGCGGTGAGCGTGTAGGTGCCGGGCTGGCCCGTCTTCGTGAACTCGACGTAGCCCAGCGCGCCGCGACCCGTGATGGCCACCTCGTGTCGCTCGCCGTCGGGCGCATTGAACTGCGCCTTGCGCCCGACGTGCGCGCGCGACACGAACGCGGCGAGCGGCTTGCCAACCTCGACGTTACGCGGTGGCTGCGCCTGCGACGCGAGGTAGATGACGAGCCGTTGCATGAGCGGCACAAAGACGGGGCGCACGGGCAGGTTGCTCCAGTCGGCGTCGCACGGCGCGGCACATTGCAGCACGCGGCCTTCGCCGAGTTTTTTCTCCACGAGGAATGGGTCGGCGGTGCTGAGTTGCGCGACGACAGCGAGACCGGCGTCGGCCTGTTCCTGCCGTGTGCCGAGTTGGAACCAAAGCTTGAACTCGGCGTCGGCGAGGTTGCCGTTGCGCGCGTCGTTGAAGAGTTCCATCGCGGGATGCGTGAAGGGCTGGACGACCATTTTCGCACGCGGCTTGCCGTCTTCGAGGCCGCCGGCGAGCGCGGTGAAGGGCAGCGGCAACAGTCCAGCGGCGCGCAGCGTGCGGTGATACCAGTCGGTGTTGATGCGGTTGCCGGGGAAGACGAGCAGACCGCCGCCGCTGGCGACGAAGCTGGCGAGTGCGGCGACTTGCGCATCGGCGAGCTGGCGGACGTTCGCGAGCACGACGACGCGGGCCTTCGAGAGCGCGTCGGGCGTGAGTTCGCCGGGCGCGACGACGCGCGGGAGGATGAGGTCGCTGCTGCCGGTCGCGGCTTTCATCGCGGGCGAAAGCGCGATGTCGACGTACTCGGTCCCGCCCTAGAGGGGCTAGGGACAGGGGTCGCGGTTGCCGAGTAGCGCGTGGAGTTTGTCCCAAACGTTCCCGACGGCGGCGAGGGAGTTGTCGTCCTTGAGCGCGTCGGCGTCGGC
>JBJTAU010000076.1:0-3695 GCA_046090965.1 Limisphaerales bacterium
CATCCACTTCGGCGCGGGCACGGCCCAGTTGCGCACGCCGAACTCGACGCGCCAGTGGTGGTTGTTCGCCAGCTCGAAGAGGTCCGGCTTGAGCACCGGCACGATGGGCATGGACCAGTTCCAGTTGTGCTTCTCCAGGTCTCGCAGCCCGCCCTCCGCGTGCGCCCGCTGGGAGACGCGCTTGAGGGGAAACACCGGGATGTCGAAGCGCTCGCGGTGCCCGACGATGAGGAACGCGCCGAGCGTGTGGGCCTTCCCGCCGGCGCGGAAGATTTCGTATTCCGTGTTGCGCGGATACCAGACGTGCGTCGGGTCCACGAAGACAGGCTTGCCCCCGAAGTTGCCCTTCATGTTCTTGTCGCTGAACGCGGGCGGCATGGTGTCCACCGTGGTCCAGTCGATCATCGGCAGCGCGACGTTCACGTCCTCGGCGAGCATGGCGGTCTCCAGCTCGGCGGGTGCGCGGTGGTTGTGGGCGTCGCCGCTGAACCAGCCGCGCTCGGCCATGTTCACCCAGCGTTTCAGCGCGGCTTCGTCTCGGCGAACAACCAGACCGTCGTCATCAACAACGCGGCGGGCGTCGCCAACTTCTCCATCACGCGCTTCACCAACCTGATCACGCTCACCAACGCGATCCGTTCGGGCAGCGTGCTCTCCTTCCTCGTCGTCGGTGAGCAGGGCCGCAACTACGTGGTGGAAACGGCCACGAACCTCCGGAACCCGGTGGTCTGGACGCCAGTGAGCACGAACCAGCAGGGCGGCCCGAACTTCCTCTACTCCGACAACCAAGCCGCAGGCATCCCCCGCTACTACCGCGCACGACTGGTGCCGTGAGCGGAGCGATTGGAGTGCATGCGCGGCCGTCTGCCCCCCGTGGGTTCAGTGCTTCGACTCCGCCGGGCCACTTGCAGCCTTCGCGGGCAAATCGCCTTCGCCGAGCTTGCGCTTGAAGAGTTCGAGGACGAGGCCGTAGCAGGTGAGCGCGAGCGCGGGGTCGTAGCGATGGCCCTCGTCGCGTAGGAAGGCGTGCTGGCCGTTGAACTCGTGCCAGGTGAAGTTCAGGTTCGCATCGGCCATTGCGTTGTGGAGCAGCGCGCGGCCTTCGCGCGGGACGTGCGGGTCTTGGCGGCCCCAGATCATCAGCATCTCGGCGGAGAGTTCCGGCACGCGGTCGAGGGTGTTGTCGCACTTTCCCTTGCCGAGGCCGCGCTTGTGGATGTCGGTGGCGTAGAAGCACACGCCGGCCAGCACGCCGGGGTTCATGCTCGCGCGGAAACTCAGGTGTCCTCCGATGCAGATGCCCATCACGCCGAGCTTGCCGGTGCAGAGCGGGTGCGCGCGGAGAAAGTCCAGCACAGCGCGCGCGTCGGCATCGTAGCTGGCCAGCTCCTTCGTGGTCTTCAACTCGTTGCCCTTGTCCGCGCCAGCCTGGTCGTAGGCGAGCACGGTGCCAGCCGGGAGGAACTCATGATAGATCTCCGGCACGGCGACGATGAAACCGTGGCCCGCCAGCAGCGCGGCCGTGCGCCGGATGGGACCGGTGACTTGGAAAATCTCCGAGTAGAGCAGGATGCCGGGATATTTTCCCTCCGCTGCTGGGCGGAAAATGTAGGTGCGCATCGGGCCGTTCGGCGTGGGGAGGTCGGCGAACTCGGTGTCTTTGATGGTCATGGGGTCAAGACGTGTTGCGTGTTGCGTGTTGCGTGAATTCGTCCGGTTGCGTTCGAACTACTGCGCCTGCACGCAACACGCAGCACGCAGCACGTTCGACTTCACAGCAATTCCACCGCGCGAGCCAGCTCTCCGTCCGTGTTGTAGAAGTGCGGAGAGAGCCGGATGTATTGCTTGCCCGTCCGGTCGGCGCGGAGCGAGGTGACGACGCCGGCGTCGGCGAGGCGCTGGTGAATCGCGGGCAGGTCGGAGGCTTCGCGGGTGATGGAGATGATGCCAGCGCAGTTCTCGCGCGGGGCGGCGGCGTTGAGAACGGTCCAGCCCTTGGCCTGCAACTCGGGCACGAGCCACGCGCGCTTGCGCAGCAGTTCGGCGGCGATGTTTTCCACGCCCACCTCGGCGAGCATGTCCATCGCGGCCTTGAGGCCGACGAGGCCGACACTGTTGTGAGTGCCCGCCTCGAAGCGGCGCGCGCCGGAGTGGTAGTCGAGCGAGTCCTGCGCGGCGTAGTTCGGGCAGCGGACGTTGTTCCAGCCAAGCGCGATGGGGCGGAGCTTTTCCTGGAGCGCCTTGCGCACGTAGAAGACGCCGGCGGCGCAGGGCGAGAGGAGCCACTTGTGACCGTCGGCGGCGAGGAAGTCCACGTTCGCGACCGAGATGGGAAACGCGCCGAGCGTCTGCATGGCGTCCACGCAAAAGAGAATTCCGCGCTGGCGGAGGGCCTTGCCGATGGCGTCGAGGTCAATGCGCCAGCCCGCGATGAAGTGCGCGGAGCCGAGCGCAACGAGCCGCGTGCTCTCGTCCACCTGCCCGAGCACGTCCACGGTGCGGATGCGGCCCAATTCGCGGGTGTTGAGGTAGCGGACCTTGACGCCTTGGGCGGCGAGGGCCATCCACGGATACACGTTCGAGGGAAAGTCGTCGTGGTAGATGACGATGTTGTCGGTGCGCCGGAAGGTGAGGCCGCCGGCGACCATGCTGAGGGCCAGAGAAGTGGGGCCAACGAAGGCGATTTCATCCGGCTGCGCGCCGACGAGGAGCTTTGTCGCAGACTCCCGCGCGGCGCGGTGAAGCTTGGGCAGCCAGGTCTCCTGATCGTCCTGCGCGGCCATGTAGCTGTAATGTCCGATGGCATCAGCGGCGCAGCGCGCCAACGGCGCAACGCCGGCGTGGGCGAGATACGCCTTGCTGCGGCAGACGGGGAATTCGTCCTGGCGAAGGCGCTCGTCCGAGAGGATTTCGGAGACGGTCATGGCGGGGAGTGTAGGCGCAAGCAGGGCGAAGAGGGAAGCGCAGGATTGGAAGTCGCCGCCATCACTTCCCCGCCACCCACCGCACCGCCTTCGGCACGAAGTGCTCCAAGCCCGGCGTCTGCTCCGGATGCGGGCTGCTAACCAGCACGCGGCCTTTGCCGCAGTTGCCCGCGACGATGGCGGGCGAGTTCACCATCACGCCGACGGGACCGAAGCATGATCCGCTCAATCAACTTCTCCCGTCGAGCGTTCCTCGGCTCCGCGCTGTTCGTCCGCGCGGTGGCGCACGCGGCGGATTCTGAACCCGCCGTCGCGCCCGCAACGCCGAAGGTCGCGCTGCGTCCGCAGCCGCCTTACCGCATCTGGGTTCAGCCGCGCTTGTGGCATCGTGACACGAGCCTTTACGCGCACATGACCGTGGACGCCAGCGGCTGGCTCGATCCGCAGCTCGCCGCGTCGGTCGGCGTCACGGCGCTGGACTGGGCTTACGGCCCGAATCATCCGAACGCCAAAGGCCCGGACTACTGGCAGCACGCGTGTTCGCGCGCGGGCCGCGCGTATCCGCGCAAGACGACCGCGCCCAAGTTCATCTCCGCCGGCCTCGCGCTGGACGAATGGGTTCCCCCCGCACAGCCGGACAACGAGCAATGGCTCGCCGAGGGATTGCGCGCCGGGCGGAAGGAAAACCACGAGGTGTTCATCGCCATCTGGAGCTCGGAGCCGACGCCCGCGCTCTTCGAGCTGGCGCGCGACGGCACGGCGGACTTGCTC
>JBJTAU010000077.1:0-8754 GCA_046090965.1 Limisphaerales bacterium
GTGCCGGCTCCTTCAGCAACTGTCGGAGCGAGTCCGCGAGGCCCGCGTCTTTCGCCGCGACGAGCGCTTCCAGCGCGGCGAGCCGCTGCGCAGTCGGCGCCTTTGCGTCGAGCATCTGCTTCCTCATGTCCGCGAGCGCGCTGGCGCTGCCGAAGACCAGCGAGAGTTGCTGCACGAGTTCCTTCACCTGCTCGTTGCTGCTCGCGCCGAGCTTGGCCGCGACGGCGTCCCAGCCTGCCGGAGCCTTCACGCCACGCCGGCCTTTGAGTCCGTCGGCCAGGCCCTTGAGGATGTCGAGTTGGGTCTGCGCGTCGTCGGACGCCGCGAGCACTTGCACGAGGATGGGCAGGGCTTCGTCCGACTGCGCGCGGAGCGAGGCGAGCGGCAACCAGGCCGCGAGGAACAGCAGACAAAGGCGTTTCTCGCGGCGGACTGTGGAAAAGCTCGGCCAGTGCGGCAAGTGCGGTTTGCGGTAGCGCTCAGAGCACCCGGTCGTGCGCCCAAGGATAGCGGGCCGTGCAGCCGAACTCGCGGGAGGACTGGCCGGCGGGCGGGGTGTGGAAGTTCGCCGGGTCGAAGGCCGCGCCCGCACCGCGCAGGACGCTCTCCAGCAAGGGATGCCCGAAGGTCACGCCGGGGAAGGTCAACACGTTCCGGTTCACGTCGAGCACGCGGGTCTGGTCGGCGGAGACGATGATCCTCCGGAAGGGCTTCAGCCGCTGGCGCTGGTCGGCGAGGAACGCGATCACTTCGTCCGGGGTGCTGCCGGTGAAGCTCACCGCCGCGCTCATTCGATGAGGTCCTTCGCCTCTTTGAAGCGCTGCTCCATGCGCTTGATGAAGGGCATGGCGCGGAGAATGGCGTTCTGCTCCGTCTGGCCGAGGAAAGGCTTCATCTCGACGCGCACGCCAGCCACGACGTCGCCGTTGCGGTCGTGGAGCGGCAGCGTGACCAGCACGAGGTCGCGTGATTTGTCCTCGCCCCAATACATCACGTCCTTGGCGATGACGTTCTTCTCGACCTCGCCGCCGAGGATGCCCAGATACTTCTCGTTGTGGCTGGCGATCACGCGCAGCTCCTGCCCCGTGCTTTTGACCATGTAGATGACCACGTCGGTGACGCTGGTCTTTTTGGCGAGGGCCTCGCGGACGAGGGCCTTGGCCAGCGTCTCGCGCGGGGTGTAGGTGATGCGCGCGTCGGCGAAGTGGCTGACGGAATCCGATTTCGTCCAGAAGCCCACCTTGCCGTAGCCGAAGGAGTTGTCGGTGAGTGCGGGGATGGCTTCCTTGCCATCGAGCAGGCAGCGGATCTGGTTGCCCTTGCACTCCACGGTCAGCTCGTGCCAGACGCCGGGTGCGATCGGGATCTCCGGTCCGAGCGGGTCGCTGCGGTCGCCGTGGACGAACTTGTAGAAGCGCACGTTGTTGCCCAGCCCACTAGCGCGGATGACGTAGTAGTTTTTTGGGTCCTGATAGCGGAAGGCGACGCCCGCCATCTGCTCCACCTTGCCAGCCACGCACTTGAACTTCGTGGTGAACGTGAAATCACCGAACACCTCGTCCGCGAAGATCAGCGCGGGGAAACGCTCGTCGGTGGGATCGGTCGAGAGCTGGGCCAGCACGCCGGTCTTGGCACCGGTGGGGGCCTTGGGCGTGAGCGGCTTGAAGGCCGTGGGCGCGTCGGCGAGCACCACCTTCCACTCGCCGGACTGGCCGACACCGGTCAACACGCTGACGAAACCCTCCGGCGGCTTGCCGGGCGGCAGCTGCGAGAAGTCGAAGAGCCGCTCCGCCGCCCGCGCCCAAATTGTGGACGCGACAGCGGCAACCAGAATGACAAACCAGCGTGACATCGGTGGCGACGTTAGCAGAAGGCGGGGAGGGGACAAGCGTTAGAAACCTCGCAGATCGGTCGGACTCGCCGGAGACTATTCCCCAGCGTGCTCCAGCGACCGGTCAAGGCTTGGCCGGCCACCACGCGTCGAGCAGCTTGGTCAGGTGGGCGACTTTGCCCGGCTCGGCACCGGCGAGATTCTTCTCTTCGTGCGGGTCTTTGCGGAGATCATAGAGTTCCACCACGTTGTCGGGTTGGTTCTGCTTGTTAGGCACGATGAGCTTCGTGTCGCCCTCGATGACCCAGCGCCACTTGAGGCTTGAGGCTGGGTTCTGCATGTCCACGTAGTTGTGCGTGAAGCACTCACCGTAGATGGTCTTGCGCGCGGCCACGGCTTGGGCATCCAGCAAGTCCAGGCCAGGCAAGCCCGCCGGCGGTTGGATGCCCACGGCCTTCAGCACCGTGGGGAGGAAGTCAATCGACATGGCGAACTGGTCGGACTTCGCCGGCTTCACCTGCGCGGGCCAACGCACCATGATGGGCGAGCGCAGACCGCCGTCGTATTGCGACTGCTTGGACTTGGGCGCGTAACGCGGCGCGTCGGGATTCTGTATCCAGCCATTGTCGGAGACATAGAGGACGATGGTGTTCTCGGCCACGCCCTGCTCATCAAGGTGCTTGAGGAGCTCGCCGCAGGTTTCATCGAACCACTCGCACATCGCCCAATAACGCGCGACGTGGAGCGACGGCGTCTTGTCCCGGTATTTGGCAAGGATGCGCTCAGGTGGCGTGTGCGGGTCGTGCGGCATCATCGGCGCATACCAGACGAGGAAGGGTTTGCCCTGCTTCTTCGCGTCGCCGATGAAATCGTAGATGGGCTGCATGGTCTTGCGGCCGATGTCGAGCCCCTCGTCGCCATGGCGACCGCCCTTGGTCATGCCGTGCGTGAAGCCGCCACGCGTGAAATCACCCTGCCACCACTTCCCCGTTTGGAGCGCGAGATAGCCGCGCTGGACGAGCAGGCGCGGTAGAGTGGCCTGTGCGTCCATGAACTTGTTCGCCGTCTCGCGCCCGTCGCGGAACTGCGCGGACTTCTGGAACTCCGCGCCCTTCAAACCCGGCACCAGCGGCGGGTCGTTGCTCGTGACCTTGTGCTGATGCGGGTAACGGCCCGTGATCATCGAAGCGAGGCTCGGGCAGCACAGGCTCGACGGCACGTAACCGCGCGTGAAGGTGAGGCTCTGCGCCGCGAGCTTGTCGAGGTGCGGCGTCTGGATGTGCGGATGGCCCATGAAGCCGTAGTCACCCCAGTGCTGGTCGTCGGAGATGATCATGACGACATTCGGCGGCGCGGCGGAAAGGCGGAGGGCGGCGAGCAGCGTGGCCGTGCAGAAGGCGAACCATCGGAACATTTGCATTCGTGAGTTAAGGCCCGCGCGCGTGACGCTGTCAAACCCGCCTTCCGCCTTCGGCATTGGCAAACCGCCGGCCCACTCCTAGCTTCCCCGCCATGTCATTGAACCGCCGCCATTTCTTCACGCGCACCGGATTGCTCGCCGCCGCCTCCGCCTCCGCGCCCGCGATCGTTCGCGCGGCTGAACCGGGCAACACCCGTCCCGGCCAGAAACCCCGCCATATCATCCATCTGATCGCCGACGGCATGGCGATGGCCACGCTCTCCATGGCCGACCACCTGTCGCACGCGGTGCGCGGGCGCGGGCTGACGTGGATGAGCCTTTATCAACGGCCTGAAGTCGTCGGCTCGTTCATGGACGTTCGCTCGCTGAATTCACTCGTCACCGATTCCTCCGCGTCTTCCTGCGCCTGGGGCAGCGGCTCGCGGATCGTGAATGGCACGGTGAACATTCTACCCGACGGCACCATCCTCACGCCGCTTTACACGCTCTTCGGCCAAGCCGGCTGGAAGCGCGCGCTCGTCACGACGACGGAGATCACGCACGCGACGCCCGCCGGTTTCGCGGCGAGCGGGTTGAAGCGCGAAGCCGCCGAAGCCATCGCCGTGCAATATATGGAACGCGGCGTCGATGTCCTGCTCGGCGGCGGGCAAAAGTTTTTCGACCCCGCGAAACGCAAGGACAAGCGCGACGTGGTGGCGGATTACAAGACGGCGGGTTACCAGGTCTTCAAGACGGCGCAGGAATTTTCCGCCGCGAAAGCCGATGGCAAGTGGCTCGGCATCTTCGCGAACAGCCACCTCCCGTTCACCGTGGATTGGAACCACGATGCGAAGCTCAAGGCCGGCGTCCCACACCTTTCGGAGTTGACGCGCCGGGCGCTAGCGAAGCTGGAGAACGAGAACCACTTCATCATGCAGGTGGAAGGTGGGCGCGTGGACCACGGCGCGCACATGTGCGACGCAGTCGCGGCGCTTTACGACCAGATCGCCTTCGACGAGGCGCTGGACGTGTGCCTCGACTTCCAGAAGCGCCACCCGGACACGCTGCTCGTCATCACCACCGACCACCCGACGGGCAATCCCGGACTCAGCGGCATCGGCAGCAACTACGGCTTCAGCTCGGCGCTCTTCACCAACGTCCAGCGCGTGAAGAAGTCCTTCAGCGAAATCTTGAAGAGCTGGAATGTGCCCGCGCCGGACGCGACGCCGCTGGCGAAAGGCGTGGTCGCGCCGCCCATTCAGCAGGACCCCAAGGCCATCGCCGACGCGCTCAAGGAGGCAACGGACTATGCAGTGTCGTTGGAAAAAGCCGCCGTGCTCGCGCCGTATCTGGCGCGCAAGGGCAAGGCGCAGTTCACGCTGATGAACAGCGCCGTCGCGCAACTCGGCCAGCTCATGGCCAACCACCTGGGCATCGGGTGGACGGGCACGGCGCACTGCTCGGACTTCGTGCCGCTGGTCGCAACCGGCCCCGGCGCGGAGCGCTTCCGCGGCTTCATCCAGAACACGGATGTCTTCCGCCACTACACGCAGCTCGCCGGGATTGACTTCAAAAACCCGTCCGTGCCCATCAAGGAAGACCTGAAGGTGGGGCCGGATCTGGACAAGGAACTGCAGAAGGAAAAGGAGAAGGAAGCGAAGGAGAAGTCCGCCGCGCTGTGGGAGCAACAGCACTGGGTCGCGGCGTGAACAGCCGGCGGGCGGCGTGATCTCCAGTCCAGACGCGCACGAACCAACGCCCGCCATCCGCAGCCATGTTCGCCCTCTTCCTCACCGACCTGCTCTCCTACGTGAACACCCCGCTGGGCTGGCCGCTCATCGCCTTCAGCCTGTGGATGCTGGTGGACGCTCTCCGGCGCGAAGAGTGGATGTGGGCGCTGTTCATGTTCCTCTTCCCGGTGTTCAACGCGATCCTCTACTTCTTCCTCGTGTATCGCGGCGCGCCGTCCGCGCAAGCCGGCGGCTTCCAACTGCCCGGCCAGCAAAAGCGCGAGCGCATCGCCGAGTTGGAAAAGCAAATCCACCTGCTCGACAAGGCGCACCACCACCTGGAACTCGCCGACATCCAGTTCCAGCGCGGCAAGTTCAAGCTGGCCGAGGAGTCCTACCTCCGCGCCTTGGAACGCGAGCCGAACGACATTGATGCCCGCGCGCATTACGGCCAGTGCCTGCTGCGGCTGGAGCGCGCGGCCGAGGCGAAGCCTTATCTCGAAGCCGTCTGCACCGAGAACCCCAAGCACGACTACGGCTACACGCGCATGGCGCTGGCCGAGGCGCGCACCGCGCTGGGCGACGCGGACGGGGCCATCGCCGTTTGGGAGCAGGTGGTGGGTTCGCACTCCTACGCCCGCGCGCGGGCGCAACTGGCGGAGCTGCTCGCGGCGAAGGGCCAGACGGAGCGCGCCCGCAAGCTCGCCGAGGAAGTCCTGTTCGAGGACAAGCACGCGCCGGAATACCAGCGCAAGCAGGAGCGGCCGTGGGTTGCGCGCGCGAAGAAGCTGTTGCGGCGGCTCGCCTGACGCGCTGGCTGCGGCGAGGGTTGAGCCAGCGTCAATTCAGTTCCGGGCCGGCCTGGGCGATCTCGGCGAGGTGGTGCTTGGTCTTCAGCCCGGCATACACCACGCCGCCGACGAGGCTCCACATCAAACTGCCAGACGTGCAGAGCAGCGAAAGCGAGAGGGCCGAGGTGTGCTCCACTCCGATCAACGGCACCGCCAGCATCAGCACGAAGAGATTCTCCCGCACCCCCAGCCCGCTCGGCGTCAGCGGCAGCACCACGATGCAGGTGATCATGGGCACAATGGCGAAGAGATGCCGCAGGGACAGCTCCAGCCCGAGACCCCAGACGAGGGATTGGACATGCAGCACGCACACGCCGCACAGCAGCAGGGACACGCTGAAGCTCTTGACCAAAAACGCCGGGTCACGCCCGAACGGCTTGCACGACTCGCGCAGCCGTTCCAGAAAATCTCCCTTCGGCAACCGTCGCAACCACTCGCGCGCCTGCGGCAATCCCTTTGAAACTCCCCCGCGCAACGCGAGGAACAGCACGACTGCGCAGCCCGCGAACATCGCCGTGATGACGACCGCCAATTTCTGGAAAAGCGGGTCCGCGCGCAGCAGCGGCAGGTTCGCCACCATCGCGATCATCGTGAAGACCAGCAACGCGAACAACCCGATGATGCGATCCACGAACACCGTGCCCACCGCCTCGGCTTTCTTGTGGTGCGTCTCCCGCGCTGCGTAGTAGGCCTTCATCAGATCCCCGCCCGCCGCGCCCAGCAGGAAGGAGTTGAAAAAGTGCGCCACCAGCGAAATCTCCGTCGCGCGCCCGAAGGAAAGTTCCAGCCCATGCACGCGCAGGACCTGCCGCCAGCGCACAATGCCCAGGAAGATGGTCGTGCCCATCAATGCCAGCGACGCGGCGAACGCACCGGGCTGCACGCGCGCCATGTCCCGCCACACTTCGCGGGGGCCGTGCGTCCAGGAGATCTCCAGCCGTTGCCAGCGGGTCAGTTCCCGCCAAGCCGGCGTGCGCTGGTCCCGTTCCCACGCGTCTTGGCCCTCCTTCCAGAAGATGCTTTGGAAGATCCACGCCAGCAACAGGCCGCACACGGCGAGTTGGGCCAGGCTTTTCAACCATGACGACGCGGGCTTCACGGTCCCCACAGGTCCTTCACGTGGGCCACGCCGCGTTTCACTTCCTCGACCTTCAAGCCGGGGCTGAACTCGAAGACCTTGATGTGCTCCGGTTTCACAAAGGGCTTCAGCGCGGCGAAATCCACCGTGCCAGTGCCCGGCTCGCGATGATCGCTGCCGGGGAACTCGACATCGTGAATGTGAAAACCGCCGAGCCGCCCGGCCAGTTGCCCCAGATGCGTGACGTGGTGCAGGAAACCGAGATGCTCCTTGATCTGCGCGTGGCCGGTGTCGTGCCAGTAGCGCACCGTCGCCGCAGGAAACTCCTGGAGGAACTGCGCCATCTCGCTGTCGAGGGGCACCTCCTCGAGCGCCTCGCGGTTTTCGATGCCGAGTTGCAGGCCGAGTTCCGCCGCGCGCGCCGCCACTTGCCGCAGTGCCTCGGCGGTGCGCTGCATCGGCTCCGCCTTCAGCCGCTCCTGCTGCTCGACGGCGTCGGCGATCAACTGCTGAAACTTTGGGGATTCATGTTCGTTGGCCGCAAGCATGTCCACCAGCGTGTCCGTGAAATCCGCCGGGCCAAACAGGCCGAGGAAGCCGCCCTTGGGCCGCATCTCCGCGAGGCTGCCCAGGTGCAGCACGACGAGCCGCGCCTTCACGCGCACGGCGAACTCGAGGGTCTTGAACGTCTGCTTGAGCGCGCTCTCGCGTTCGCGTGGATCGCGGGCGGTGAACTCATAGACATTGGGCGCGGCGTGGTTCACGCCCATCGGCAACGGGCAGAAGTTGTGCAATGTGGAGATGCGGATTTCCCCCGCGTCCACCGCGTCGAGGATGCCCGGCACCAGGCTCACGCGGATGCCGTGACTTAACTCCGCGTGCGCAAAACCCAGCGCGGCGATCTCCTGCAACATGGCGCGGCCGTCCGTGTGGCGGTGGGAGTTCCAGCAGGTGGAGAGCGAATACATTCCGATGTCGTGCCGCGCGGCGCGGCTGATTAGGCACCGGCGCGCGGGGATTGTTCAAACCCGAAATCCGTGATCACTCCGGGGCAAAAGAAAAGCCGGACGCCGGTTGAACCGGCGTCCGGCGTGATGGGGAAGGCGGGCGTCACATATCAGCGTAACGCGCGCGGAGCATGGCGGTGAACTTCGCCACCTTGAGCTTGCGGCGGCGCTTCTCGCTGGGTTTCTCGAAGCGGCGATGGTTGCGCACTTCCTTCAGCGTGCCTTCGCGGTCAATGCGCTTCTTGAGGCGCCGCAGCGCCTTTTCCACCGGCTCGCCCTTTTTGAGCTTAATTTCCGTCAAAACTGTTTCACTTCCTTCCCAGTCTGCTGCCCGGGGTTGGGCCGGCGCAACGCCAGCCGCGATCCGGATCAGGGAGCGGCAGTCTAGTGGCCACCCTCATCCCGTCAACCGGCAAAAACTCGCAACGCCCAGCTGAATCCTGCTCCCGCGTCCTTGACGGCATTTCGCGCTTCCCTAAACTGCCGCGTCTTTCCGGGCGACCGGACAGCCCGTTCCCAACCACATCGAACACGAACACTGACACGCCATGACCAAGATCGCTGAAATCCAGGCCCGCGAGATCCTCGACTCCCGCGGCAATCCCACCGTCGAGGTGGACATCACCCTTACCTCCGGCGTTCTTGGCCGCGCCGCCGTCCCCTCCGGCGCGTCCACCGGTGAGCACGAGGCCCTCGAACTGCGCGACGGCGACAAAAAGCGCTACTGCGGCAAGGGCACCAGCAAGGCGGTGCGCAACATCACGGACAAGATCGCCCCCGTCCTGCTCGGCCTCGACTCCACCGACCAGCTCGGCGTGGACAGCGCAATGCTCGAACTCGACGGCACCGGCTTCAAGA
>JBJTAU010000078.1:0-13245 GCA_046090965.1 Limisphaerales bacterium
CCCACCTGGCACCCTTCCACCACACACCCCCGCTCGCCCACTCCCCCCGCACGCTGCCGCCCGCCGAGGTGCTCACGGGCTACCGCGCCGCGTACATCCCCCCGAATTCCGCGCTGCACGGCCCGAAGTTCAAGTTCGCCCGGCACGGTCGCTCCGGCGCGGAGCTGTCCGAGTTGCTGCCGCACCTCGCGTCGGTCTGCGACGATGTGTGCTTCGTGAAGTCCATGGCCACGGACGCCTTCAATCACGCGCCCGGCCAGATCCTGATGAACACGGGCAACATGAACTTCGGCCGGCCCAGCCTGGGCGCTTGGACACTCTACGGTCTGGGTAGCGAGGCGAACGATTTGCCGGGCTTCGTCGTGTTCAGCACCGGACTCAAGGGCACGAGCGGCGGCGCGGGCAACTGGGGCAGCGGCTTCCTTCCTTCGACCTACCAGGGGGTCATGTTCCGCACGCAGGGCGAGCCGGTGCTCTACCTCACGAACCCGCCGGGCGTGGACGCGCAGCTCCAGCGCGATTCGCTCGACACCTTGCGACGCCTCAACGAACGCCGTCTCGCCACGACGGGTGACCCCGAAATCGCCGCGCGCATCAACTCGTTCGAAATGGCCTTCCGCATGCAGGCCAGCGCGCCGGGACTCACGGACATCTCGAAGGAGCCGCAGCACATCCTCGACATGTATGGAGCCGGGCCAGGTAAGAGCGCTTTCGCGAACTCTTGCCTCATGGCGCGGCGGCTCGTCGAACGCGGCGTGCGGTTCGTGCAGATTTTCCACGAGGCGTGGGACCACCACGGCGGCCTGGTCAGCGGCTTGAAAACACAGTGCAAGCAAACCGACCAGCCCACCGTCGCGCTGCTCCGCGACCTCAAAACGCGCGGCCTGCTCGACGACACGCTGGTCATCTGGGGTGGCGAATTCGGTCGCACGCCGATGGTGCAGGGCGGGACTAACGATGGCCGTGACCATCACCCGAATGCGTTCACGATGTGGTTTGCCGGCGGCGGCGTGAAAGCCGGCGCGACCATTGGCGAGACCGACGAATTCGGCTTCAACGTCACCAAGGACCGCGTTCACGTGCACGATCTTCATGGCACGCTTTTGCACTTGCTCGGCTTCGACCACACGCGGCTGAACTACAAGTTCCAAGGGCTGGATATGCGCCTGACCGGCGTGGCCGGCAGCGTGGTGGAAAAGCTGCTGGCGTGAGAAGCGCCGGGCGCAGTGCTCCGCATCACCCTTCGTCGTTGGCCGGTCCGTCGTAGAGAATTCGCCCGGTGCGCTGGCAGACCACGATGACCTCGGCGGAGCGCAGGGCGGGCACACCGCGGGCCTGCTTGAACACAACCCACACGCTCTCACGCGGCAAGTCATACACGCTCATGTCGGCGTGTTTGCCGTCCGGCACTCGTAAGTGGGTCAATGTCCGGCGCACAACGCGGCGGACGGCGCGACGGCGGGCCTCCGCCGCAGCCATCGGGAGCTTGCGCCGCTTGACGGCGGTGGGCTGCTGGCGTCCATGTGGCATAGCGGGACCGTGCATCAGACGGTGGGGAAGTTCAACTGGCGCGGCTCTGCGACGGACACCGGAGCTCAATACACCCGGCGCAGGTTCGAGGGGAGGATGTTCAGTTCGCCGCGATATTTGGCCACGGTGCGACGGGCGATGGTGATGCCTTTGGCGACGAGCAGCTTCACGATGGCGTCGTCGGAGAGCGGGGCGAACTGGTCCTCGGCCTTGATGATCTCAGCCACCATGTCCTTGATGCTGGTGTTGGCGACCGCCTGGCCATCGGCAGCCGTAAAGCCCGAGGTGAAGAAGTGCTTCATCTCGAAGACACCGTGCGGGGTCTCCATGTATTTGCCGTTCACCGCGCGGCTGACCGTGGTCTCGTGCACACCGACCACCTCGGCGACCTGGTTCATCGTCAGTGGCTTGAGGTGGGCGGTGCCGAGTTCCATGAAGTCGCGCTGACGCTTCACGATCTCGGTGGCGATGTTGTGAATGGTTTGCTGGCGCTGGTGGAGGCTCTTGATGAGGAATTTCCCGGCGCGGATCTTGTCGCGGATGTATTCGCGCGTGGCGGGGTCGGTTTCCTGCCGGGCCATCAGGTCCTTGTAGTGGTTGCTGATGCGGAGGTGGGGAACTTGCTCATTGTTGAGCGTGATGGTCCAGTCGTCGCCGACTTTCTGCACGAAGACTTCGGGGACGACGTATTGGTCGTTGCCGGGCAGGAACGCGCGGCCGGGGTGCGGTTCGAGGTGGCCGATGCGGTCAGCGGCCTCCTGTATGTCCACAACGTCTTCGGCGAGTGCGCGGGCAATTTCCGGGAAGCGCCGGCGGCCGAGCGCCTCCATGTGGCCGGTGACAATCTTGTATTCCAACGTATCCTGTCGGCCAGCACGTTCGAGTTGAAGGCGGAGGCACTCGCCCAAGTCGCGCGCGGCCACGCCGGGGGGCTGGAAACCCTGCACCACCGTGAGGGCGGCGGCGAATTTTTCGAGGGGCATTCCCGTGGAGGCGGACAATTCCTCCAAGCTGGAGGCAAGGTAGCCGCGTTCATCAATGTTGCCCACGAGGAGTTCAGCCAAGGCCATCTGGTCGGCGGGCAGGTCGGTGTCGCGCAACTGCTCGAGCAGCGCTTCCTGAAGGGACTGCCCGGCGACGATGGAGTCGAACATGAACTGCCGGCGTTCTTCATCCTCTTCGCTGGCTTTGTTCGGGACATTCGCTTGGGAAAACACATCCCGCCATTCCTGGTCCAGTTGAGTGAGCTTTTCGAACTCGGCTTGAAAATCATCCACCGGCTCGGAGCTTTCCTTTTCCGTCGCGGGGTCGAACGTGACGTCAGCCGGTGGCTCGGCGGGGTCGATCTGCTCGGCGACATCTTCCTTCTCCTTCGAACCTTTCTCGACTTGCTCGATCTCGCCGGTGAGCGTTTCCTCCAACACCGGGTTCTGCTCCAATTCGGCCTCCACTTGCACCCGCAGCTCGAGGATAGGGGCCTGCAAAAGCGCGAGTGACTGTTGGAGCTGGGGAGCCAGCAACATCGTCTGCGACATCTTCTGCGACAAATAAAGACCCTGAGCCATCTGCTGTGCCGCGAAGGTATGCCTGCCGACGCCAGCCGCTCAAGCGGTAAGACACGTGCGGGAAAATAGAAGTGTTGACGCTCAGGCCAAAACGCCTTCCACAACGTGCCCGTGAACGTCCGTGAGGCGGCGCTCGATGCCGTTGTGGTAGAAGCTCAGGCGCTCGTGGTCGAGGCCGAGGAGATGCAGCAGCGTCGCGTGCAGGTCGTAAATCGTCGTGACGTTTTCCACGGCGCGGTAGCCGAACTCGTCGGTCGCGCCGTAGCTGAAGCCGCGCTTCACGCCCGCCCCCGCCAGCCAGATGGTGAAGCCGCTGGGGTTGTGGTCGCGCCCACTCGCACCCTTTTGAAACGTCGGCATCCGCCCGAACTCGGTGACGAAGGCGACCAGTGTGTCGGCAAGTAACCCGCGTGCTTTCAGGTCGCGCAGCAGCGCCGCGCACGGTTGGTCGAGGATGTTCGCGTGGACGGGGTATTGCGTGGCGATGGTTTTGTGGCCGTCCCAGTTGCCGACGCCTTCGCCCATCGCATACGCGCCGTTGAAGAGCTGCACGAAGCGCACGCCGCGTTCGAGTAAGCGCCGCGCAAGCAGGCAGTTCTTCGCGAAGCCAGCCTTGTTCTTGTTCGCGTCGTTGACGCCGTAGAGCGCGAGTGTGGCGGCGCTTTCACCACGGGTGTCGCTGACCTCGGCGGCCGCGAGCTGCATGCGCGCGGCGAGTTCGTAGCTGGCGATGCGCGCGGAAAGCTCGGTGTCGCCAGGATGCTGCGCGAGGTGACGGTTGTTGAGGAATTTCACGAAGTCGCGCGTGGCCAAGTCCGTTTCCGCACTGATGGATGCGGGGCGAGCGAGGTTGGCGATGGGTTTGTCCGCGTTGAACGGCGTGCCCTGATACGCGGCGGGCAGGAAGGCCGAGGCCCACTGGCGCGTGCTGATTTGCGGGACGCCGCGTGGATCGGGAATGGCGACGTAGGCCGGGAGGTTCTGGCTTTCGCTGCCGAGCGCGTAGCTCACCCACGCGCCCATGCTCGGGAAGCCGTCGAGGATGTAGCCCGTGCTCATCTGGCTCTCGGCAGGACCGTGGGTGTTGGACTTCCCGGTCATCGAGTGAATGAAGCACAATTCGTCGGCCAGTTCGCCAAGGTTCGGCAAGAGGTCGCTGGTCATTTTGCCCGACTGCCCGCGTGCGCGGAATTCCCACAGCGGCCTGATGAGATTCCCGTTTTCGCCCTGAAAGGTGACGAGTTTGTCCTGCCCCGGCATCGGCGTGTCGTGCCGCTTCACGAGTTCGGGCTTGAAGTCGAACGAGTCCAGGTGGCTCAACGCGCCGGTGCAGAATACCATCAACATTCGCTGGGCCTTCGGCGCGAAGTGCGGCGGCCGGGCCGCGTAAGGCCGGGCCGCATCGATCTCCGGTCGAATGGGCTCCACACCCGCCGCGCGCAAACCCTGCTCGGACAGCAGCGAGGTGAGTGCTACGCCCCCCAACCCCATCCCGCTGAGACTAAGAAAATTGCGCCGGGCCAAACCGCGATTGGGGATTCTAGGCAACGGGTTCATGCGAAGGAAACACCTGCAAATAGGCCTTGCGAAGAGTATGGCAACGATGCCATACTTTGGCCATGAAGATGACAATGCACATCGACGAAGGCGTTCTCGAAAGAGTGATGAAGTGGACCGGAGCCAGCAGCAAAACCGAAGCCGTGGATCTCGCCCTCAAGGAAATGGACAGGAAGGCGAGGCTCGCCGAATTCGGCAAAACCGGCCTTGGTCTCACGAGAGCCGAGCTCATGGAAGCCGTCGATCCAAGCTACGACTTGATGGCGCTGCGCTTGGCGGAGACGCCGGGCGCGCCGCCGCCGCCGAGCGGGCCGGTGGAACCAGTCACCTACGGCAAGCCCAAGCGCAGCAAAAAATAGCCGCTGCTGCCTGTGATTCTCATCGACTCCTGCATCTACATTGAGCACCTGCGTGCGGGCCGTGATCCGGCGCAGGTGTTCGCGCCTTACGCGCGACAACACGATCTCGCCACTTGCGGCGTGATTCGCTGTGAAGTTCTGCGCGGGATGCGCACGCCCAAGGCCAAGCGCGCGCTGGCGAACTACTTCGACTGCCTGCTCTACGTTCCCACGCTGAACAATGTCTGGGAGGCCGCCGAGGAAGTCCTTTGGCAGACCGACCGCGCGGGCTTCAAAATTCCCGTGATCGACGCCATCATCGCCTCGTGCGCCATGAAGGCAGGCGGCGCGGTGCTCACCCGAGACCAACACTTCCGGGCCATCGCCGGGCTGCGCGTGTTCGAGGAATTCCCTGGCTGAAGCGGCGTTCATCGCAGTTCAGAACACGCTCAGAAACTCGTTCGCGTTGAACAGCGCGCGGCACAGCGCGGGGAGGCCGTGGGCTTCAAGCAACTTCACGCTGGCGGTAAGTTCCTCTCGCGTTGGCTCGCGCAGGAAGGCGAGCTGAAAGGCTCGCTTCACTTGAGCGTCCGCTGCTGTCCCCGATTCGGTCGCGACTCGCTCGGCGAAGAAACCAGCCTGCTGCAAGGCGAACGGACTGTTCAACAAGTTCAGCGCCTGCAACGGCGTCGTGCTACGACTGCGCTTCGGTGCGACCTGCCCCGCATCTGGGCAGTCGAACACACCAAACGTGTTATCCAACTCCGTGCGCGGCTTGGATTGATAGACCATGCGCCGGAACTCCGGCGGGCCGAAGTCCGCGCGCGAGTTATAGACCTTCACATAGTTCGCGTTCGCCTCGAAGAGATCGAAGCCCGGCCCGCCCATCGTGCGGTCGAGCTTGCCGCTGACAGCAAGCATCGTGTCGCGGAGCGGCTCGGCGTCGAGGCGGCGCGCGGGGAAGTGCCAGAGGAGGCGGTTGGCGGAGTCGGTCGCGGCGGCGTGTGCCGGAGCAGAGTGATTAGTAATTAGTGATTGAGTGGGCGCGCGTCCGGCAGTGCCCGCGCGTGCGGACTGCTTACTAATTACTTCCTCACTAATTACTTTCCCTCCCTGGGTAAACGCCGCGCTCGTGAGAATGAGCCGATGAATGTGCTTCAGCCGCCAGCCGCTCGCGATCAACTCGCTCGCGAGCCAGTCGAGCAACTCCGGGTGCGACGGACGCCCGCCGTTCAGGCCGAAATCACTCGGCGTGTCCACGAGGCCGGTGCCGAAGTGGTAATGCCACAGCCGATTCACGATGACCCGCGCCGTCAGGGGGTTCTCCGGCGCGACGAGCCATTGCGCCAAGGCCAGCCGCCGTTCCTGATCCGACGCTTCGTCGGGCAAACTCAGCTTCGGCGCAAACGACGCGAGCGCGCCGGGCCCGATCCTTTCGCGCGGCTGCGTCGGGTCGCCGCGATACATCAGATGCGTGTCGCCGGGTTTCACAAACTTCCCGGCGTAGACCATCGGGAAGGTCGTCGCCGCCCCGAGTTCCGTCTCCAGTTTCTTGCGCGACGCCAGCAACTCCTCCAGCCGCTTGGCCTCGGCCGGCGGCAAACCCTCCGCGGAGTAAGTGACGCCGCCCGTCGCCTTGCCGCCGTAGGGCTGCCGGTCATCCGATGTGGACACCGTCTGCCAACTGGTGCCATCGGGCGACACTTCGATGCGATACTTCGTCGCGAGCCGGTCGTTGTAGCGCGGCACGTTGTCGCGGTCGCGGCTCCACTGCACGCGGTCAATCGTCTCGGCCTTCGCGAACTCGATTTGCACCCAGCCCTTGCCGCGCTCGTTGGAAATCCAGCTCCGGTCGTTGCCGTATTGGCCGTCGTTCACATGCGCGAGCTTGTGGATCGCGTAGCCCGGCAGCGTGCTGGACGCGGTCGCCTTTGCCCCCGCGCTCGCGAGCGCCACGTTCCGCGGCACGGGCTCGGCGGTGAACGCCTCGAGTTCGTCGATGCACGGTTCGAGCTGCGTCGTCTCCGTGATCGTGAAGCGGAGGAACCTCGCCGTGACGGCCGGGAAACGGTCCAAGTTCAGCCCGCGCGTGACGGGCGGCCGGCGGCCCGGCGCGTTCGTGCCCGTCTGCGCGACCGGCTCGAAGCGCTCCAATTGCTTCGTGAGCGACGCGAGTTGGGCGCGCAGCCCATCGGCCTTCGCCTGCAATTCCGCGTAATTCGCCGGCTTCACCGCGCGTTCGCCGTGCTGCACGCCCGCGAAGCACGCCACCACCGAGTAGTAATCCGTCATCGCGATCGGGTCGAACTTGTGATTGTGGCAGCGCGCGCAGTGCAGGGTGAGGCCGAGGAACGCGCTCGCGGTTGTCGCTGCGAAGTCGTTGAGGTCCTCCGCCCGCTGGTTTGCGGTGAGCACGGGGTCCGGCGACTTCACGATGTCCGTCGGCCCGCCGACAATGAAGCCCGTGGCCTCGTCCACGCCGAGCTTGTCGCCCGCGAGTTGTTCGAGGATGAAGCGGTCGTAAGGCATATCGCTGTTGAACGCGCGGATGACCCAATCGCGATACGGCCAAGCGTTCTTGCGCGCGCCGTTGGTCTCGTAGCCATTGCTCTCCGCGAAGCGCACCACGTCCAGCCAATGCCGCGCCCACCGCTCGCCGAAGTGTGGAGAAGCGAGCAGCTTGTCCACCAGACTGCTGATTGCCGATGGCCGATCGCCGGGTTGAACCTCACGCACAAACGCCTCCACCTCCTCCGGCGTCGGCGGCAGGCCGATGGTGGTGAAATAGAGCCGCCGGATAAGCGTGCGTGGATCGGTGGGTGGGGAGAAGGCGAGTTGTTTCTCCGCGAGCTTTGCGAGGAGGAAACGATCGATCGGATGGTCGAGAGTCGAGAGCCGAGGGTCGAGCGCTGGTGGCGCGGGCCGCCGCAGCGGCCGCCACGCCCAATGGTTCGGGCTCGCGGGCGCAGGCTTGTCAGCGGCGGGCAGGGCGGTTTCGCCGAGCCAGAGGCAGAGCGTTAGCGCGAGGAACAGTGACCCATGAAACGTGGCCTTCATGCCTAAACGGAGTTTCGACGGAGCTTGGGCGTGGACAGTTCATCCGGGAAGTGAAATTCGCGTTGGACGGTGTTCGTGGTGTTCCGCAAGCTGCGCGGCAATGTTTGCCACGCTCCGCAGATGGGCTGAGTTCGTGAAGCTGTCGCATACGGTTTTCGCGCTGCCGTTCGCGTTGGCTGCGATGGCCGTGGCGGCGCGCGACCGCCGAGGCTGGCCCGGCTGGCGCACTTTCGGCCTGATCTTGCTGGCGATGTTCTGCGCGCGCACTTGCGCGATGGCCTTCAACCGCATCGTGGACCGGAAGTTCGATGCCGAGAATCCCCGGACTGCGAACCGCCATCTGCCCGCCGGGCAAATCACGCTCATGAGCGCGTGGGGACTGTGCCTGCTCGCGGCGACGGGCTTGGTGGGCGCGGCCTGGCTGCTCAACCCGGTCTGCTTCTATCTCTCACCCGTCGCGCTGTTCTTCGTGTGCTTCTACTCGCTGACGAAGCGGTTCACGAACTACACGCACGTCTGGCTGGGCCTCGCGCTCGCGCTCGCGCCGGTGGGAGCCTGGCTGGCGGTGAAGGGGCAACTCGGCTTCACCCCAGCGAAACCTTCCTTTGGCATGGGGCCGATAGGCAAGCTGATCGCGGAACAGGGCTTGACCGGCATCCTGCCGCTCGTGCTCGCCGTGGCCGTGGTTTTCTGGCTGGTGGGTTTCGACATCATCTATGCGATTCAGGACTTCGAATTCGACAGTGCGCACGGGCTGCACTCGCTGGTCGTGGCCTGGGGGCCGAAGAACGCGTTGACCGCCTCGCTGCTCGCCCACGCGGTCATGTGGATGCTGCTGGCAGCCTTCGGCATGCTGGCGGGTTTCCGACTGGTCTATTACGTGGGGCTCGTGCTCATCGCCGGCTGCCTGTTTTGTGAGCACTTCCTAGCCCGTCGCCGCAGCCTGAACTGGGTGAACAACGCCTTCTTCCACCTCAACGCCGTCATCAGTGCCGTCTTCCTCGTGGTGACAGTGACGGAAGTGGTGTTTCCGGGATTCCGACTGAAGGAATAGGATATTCGCCATACTTGGATTCGGGCCGTTTACAACAGTCCGCCAAACCGATACAGGCTCAAGGCAAGCGTGGGTAGTTTTGACTTCGGGAGGCCGGCTGCTAGTTTCTGCCTGCCCATGATCGCCGCACCGCCCACTTCCCGCCAACGGCCAAGTAGGAGCTGCCGCCTTTCACAATGAACATCCCCCAAAGCACTCCAACTCACAGGAAAGCAGAAGAGGAGCCGTCAGATGCGCCCGCCGCGCTACAGGCCAAGGTCGCCGCCGGCCTGGCCTTGCTGACTTTCTTGGTCTACTTGCCGGTGGTTTCTTTCGAATTCATCTGCTACGACGACGTTTCCTTCGTCACCAACAACCCCAAGGTCGCCGCAGGTCTGACCTGGGAGGGAGTCAAGTGGGCGTTCACTTCGGCGGACATCGATTACTGGCGCCCGCTCAGCTGGCTGTCGCATATGTTGGACATTGAGGTGTTTGGGGCCGTGGCGGGGGGACACCATCTGACCAGCATGCTCATTCACGTTGCTGGTTCTGTCATGGCGCTAATCGCGTTGCACCGACTGACTGGCCGCTTGTGGCCAAGCGCAGTCGTGGCAGCGCTCTTTGCCTGGCATCCGCTTCATGTGGAATCAGTGGCCTGGATTGCGGAGCGAAAGGATGTGCTGTGCGGATTCGCCTTCTTTTTCTCAATTTGGGCCTACGCGCGGTATGTCGAGAACCCTTGTCCCAAGCATTATTTGACGATGCTGGGGGGATTCTTCTTTGGTGTGATGTCAAAACCCATGATCGTAACCTTGCCGTGTGTGTTGTTGTTGCTGGACTACTGGCCGCTTAATCGTATCCGGTTTAGTCGAGCTACATTTGGCTCGCTCAATGAACGCCGGCTCTTCTTGAAGACAGCGGGCAGACTGGCCGCCGAAAAGCTACCCATGCTCATGGTGGTTCTGGCGTTGGGCATCTCCACCATCCACTCGCAGCACAAGGTTGGAACGTTGGTGGCGGCTGGTGAGGTATTGCCGATCGCAGCGCGTTTTCAGAACGCCATCACCGCCTACGGCGTGTATCTGGGGCAGGCCTTTTGGCCCAGCAACCTCTCGATTATCTACCCATTGGCTCCGATACCAGCCTGGAAGTGGATTTCCTCCTCAGCGGTGATATTGGGAATCAGCCTCGCGTGCTGGCTCCACCGAGAGCGGAAACCTTATCTTCTGGTCGGTTGGCTTTGGTTTCTAGGCATGCTGGTGCCGGTGATCGGCATTCTTCAGGTGGGCGAACAGGCCCACGCCAACCGTTACACCTACCTCCCTTTGGTGGGAGTATTCGTGATGGTCGTGTGGCCGGTCAAAGACTGGTCTGCCGCCAGAAGCCGTGAAGCCGTTGGTCGCGCGGTGGCAATCGGTGCTCTCGGCGGCTTCTTCTTGGTGACCCGCGCCGAACTGGAGTTCTGGGAAAACGGCGTCACGGTGTTCCAGAGGGCGGTTGATGTAACCACAGGAAGTGCCACGGCCTTGAACAATCTGGGTGTTGAGCTCGATGCTCGCGATCGAAAACCGGAAGCAATCGAGCGATGGCGCGAATCGCTGGCCATCGCTCCACGCCCCGCTGCATACATCAACCTCAGCATCGCCTTGTTTCGAACAGGCGACGAACAACAGGCCTTGCTGGCAATCAACAAGGCCATTCAATCAGATCCCCATCATGTTGATGTAAAGGACGTGATGCGAACTCTCGAACGGGTGCTGAACAATCCTAAGGAGGAAGTGTTTGCCTGCCGCGCGCTGGCACTTGCCTTTGCAGCTTGGGGCGATCACGCGGAGGCGGCCCGATACGTTGCGCGGGCGTTCAAGGTCAAACCCACCGATGCGTCGCTGCTGGTTGACCTGGCTGCCTACCAAAGTGCCCAAGGCAAGTTTCAGGAGGCACTGCAAACCCTGCGCCAGGCGGTCGAACTGAGTCCAACGAATGCACTCGCTCACAGTAACTTGGGGGCCTTGCTCGCCAACGCCGGCCAACGGGAGGCTGCAATTGCGCATTACCAATTGGCACTGGCACACGACCCCCGCAACCCCACCACTCGGTATAACCTTGCGTTGGCACTGCTGCGCACAGCCAGGGCTGCGGAAGCCAAAATGCATTTGGAAACAATTCTGGCAGCCAACAACCGATTTCTGCCCGCAGCGTGCCAACTGGCTTGGTTACTAGCCTCACACCCCGACTTGCGGAACGGCACCGAAGCTAAAAAATATGCGGCCATCGCCTTGACCGCGAATGGCGGGATCGCCTCAGCGGCCTTGCTGGACATCACGGCGGCCGCACACGCGGCGGCGGGGGAGTATGCCGAGGCCATCGCTGCGGCAAACGCGGCTCTCAACCTGGTCCAACCAAAGTTGACGACCAGCCACGCGGCTCAAGTTCGTCGTCGAATCGCCTCGTATCAGGCACGTCAGCCGTTCACGCAGACCGCCAACGATATTCTGGCACCCTGACTTGGGATGCATGCGACATAGCCAACGATGAGTTGGAGGCGCGCATGCGGAAAGCAGGACTTGACCTTGGGGCGGCTAACGAAGACTAACCGACCACCAAAAGAAGAGGGGCACCCTTTCGGGTGCCCCTCCTAATCCAGTCAAGCCAAGGAATACTAGCGAGGGAACAGGATGTCCTGTGCGCCACCCAAGCTAGTTCCACCCTGCTGAAGTTGAGTTTGTAAGCCCGAGGTGGTGACCTGCTGGACGCTGCCGTCCGACAGCGCAATGTTGCCCGCTTGGTCATGCTGGAAGTAGGTGCCGGCAGCTGTGTTGCCACCCACCCATGCAGCGCGAATGTTGGCACCGCCGTTAGCCAACTGAATCACAGGATTGCCCGCCCCATTCAGGTAGTTTGGATTGGTTTGTGTCGCGTTGATCGCCGCCGCCGTGGAATTGAACGTGAAATTACGGTCTCCAGCCAAGATGACGTTGGGCTGGGTCTCATCCGCCGCGAGGCCGACAGCAAATGAGGTGGAATAGTCTTTGCCAATGGCCGTGGTGGTGGCGTTATCGCCTTGTCCAGCCGGGTTGCCGTAGCCAGCTGAGGTCGTGTTTGCGAAGTCAGAAGCCATCGTGTTCAGCTTGTTACGATCGCCCGGGCACATGAGAATCTTGGCCGAACCGAGTTCGTTGGACATGACGATGAAGTGCTTCCAAGCGCGCTGGTTACCCACCGTCTGCGTGTTCGGCGTGGTGGCTGTAGTGGCGAACAAACTTGGGATCAACGCAGTCCAATTGGACACGCGATACGGAAATCGGTCCTCGTTGTCGTTGGCGAACACCTTGAAGCCCAAGCCCACCTGCTTCAGGTTGTTGGCGCACTTGATGCGCGCCGCCTTGGCCTTGGCCTTGGCGAGGGCGGGCAGGAGCATGCCCGCCAGAATGGCGATGATGGCGATGACGACCAGTAGCTCGATGAGCGTAAAGGCCCCGACTTTTTTGCTGCGTAGGCGTTTCATGGTGTTGTTCTGTTAACTGTTTTTGCTGTCCAGTCGGATTGCCCCGAGAACCGCTCTCAAAGCACCAACATAGGATTGCCCGGTCTTGAGCAGTGCCAGTGCCAACCGGTCGGAATCTGCCGAAACTTCTCACGACCGAAATGACGGTCGTTAGTTAATGCCTCATAACACCCTTAGAAAAAGGCACTTGCATGAATCATGATGATTTGTAGAGGGAAGGGAAAGGCAAGCGGACATCCGATGGTAATCATCATTATCCCGACAGAGGCGGTGTCGCTTCGCGACCTTCACGCGGCATGCGTGAAAATCCCGCAGCCAGCGCTTCCCGCGTTCCAGCTCAATTCATCGGCATTCCGCGCCGGACGAAGGTCGGCACGTCGAGGTTCACGCCGTTATGGCGCGTGGGCTCGCTGTGCTGGAAGGCCGCCGTGGAACCTGAGTCGAGTTCGAACTCCGGATGCACTGCCTTGGCCTTCTTGCGCGAGCGCCACGAGCGCGTGGCGGCCACGGGCACTGGTGGAGCAACTTCGGTGGCGGTTTCAGTCAAGACCGACGTGACGCGCTCCGCGACCTCCGACTTCACCGAGGTGGTTCGACTCGCGGGCGTCTGGGCAATGGCTCCGCCGAGCAGATAGAAATCTGCGCCGCAACGGGCACCCG
>JBJTAU010000079.1:0-3143 GCA_046090965.1 Limisphaerales bacterium
TTGTCGTTGGGCACCACGGCGTCCTTGTCCTTCGGGGCAATACCCCGCGTCCACAACTGGCCCACGGGCTGCACCTCGCCCGTGGACTGGTTCGACTCGGCCTGGTCCGGCTTCTCCGCCTTGAAGTGGCCCAGCAGGCTCAACTGCAGCACCCCCGACTCATCGCCGGTCTTGCGGCCGGTCATGACCACGGGCGCGGCGCCCTTGCTCTTCTCGACCGTGAGCGGCACGCGCAGCACGGGCGAACTGCCCTTGCCGTAGATGGCGAGCGAGAACTCCTTTTTTCCGGTGTGCTCGATGCCGAGCGAAAAGACCGCCAACTCCAATTCCTTGTCCCCGGCGGTGATCTTGGTTAGGCGAAGCTTGTCGTTGGGCACCACGGCGTCCTTGTCCTTCGGGGCAATACCCCGCGTCCACAACTGGCCCACGGGCTGCACCTCGCCCTTGGACTTTTTCTTCTCGGCCTTGTCCGGCTTCTCCGCCTTGAGCCGCTTGTCGGGGATGAGGAGCGCGCCCGCCTCGCCGGCCTTGAATCCGGCCGCCTGGTCCGGGGCCAGCTCCAGCTTGAGCGGTTGGTCGCCGAGGCGCGAGTTGGCGTCCATGAGGAGCGCGGTGGCCTTGGCCAGTTCCTCGGCGGGGATGGGCTGGATGTCCTGCGCACGGACGGCGAGGGCGGTGAAGAGGGCGAGGGTGAGGAGCAATTTGGTTTTCATGAGTGACTGGTGATCTGACTCTCCGATGAAGACGACGTTCAACCAAAGCAGTTAAAACGCGAGACGCTAAAAGCTACGGTCCCCACATGCCGCCATCGTTCTTAATCCACTTCTCGCGCGTGATCACGCGTGCGGAGCCGTCGGCGAAGCAGACATTTGCTTGGTCGGTCATCTTGGGATTGACATTCGGGATAGCGGCGGCGTTTTGGCGGTTATGGTGGAAGATGAAATTGTTGCAACGCGTGGACCCCGTAAACAGCGACGCATTACTGTCCAGCACCCCGTCCCCATCAGTATCTGTGTCGAAAGGCCAGACCGTCGGCGTGTAGATGACTTGGTTCGTGGACTCGCCGACCAGATACGTGCTCGCTGTCAATTGCCCCAATCGCGCCGAACCACCGGTCCCGGCGGCCACATTGTGATAGGCGATGACACGGTTGTAGCTAGGTGCTGTTGTGATACTGATGGCGACGGGAGTGGTCTTGATCAAGAGCGCCGGGCAGCCCAGTTTCGGCTCGAACTCCGTGGTTACGGTCGCACTCTGCATGCCGATGTAAGACGCCAAAACGTTCCGCCACTCGGGAAACTGGGTCGTGCCGGCTAGCGGGGTTCCGGCAAAATTGTAGGCGTAAGGTGGCAACAGATCTTCATGGTCCCCGGCGTAGATCGTCAAGGCGAGGGCCACCTGCTTCCGGTTGTTCAGGCATTTGGTCATCTGAGCTTTGGCCTTCGCCTTGCCCAGCGCCGGCAGCAGCATTCCGGCGAGGATCGCAATGATCGCGATGACAACGAGGAGTTCGATCAGGGTGAAGGCTGAAGCAGTTCTCGTTTTCATCTGAAGTGCCGTGCTGTGGAACGGCTAAGGCCCCCACAACCGATCCACGTTCTTGATCCAGTCAATGCGGGACACCGCGCGCGCCGAGCCGTCGGCAAAGCCGCAGGTGGCCTTGTCATTGGGGCCGTCCAGCTTCGGGTTGGTGCGGCTGTGGTAACAGGCAAAGCCGTTGTCCACGTAGTTGTAGGGCGGAGTCGGGTTGATGCCGGAGTTGCTGTCCATCACGCCGTCGTTGTCGAGGTCCAGGTTGAAGATCCACACGTTCGGACTCCACACGAGATTGGTGGAGTCCGCCACGAGCATGGTCTGCGGGGTGATCAGGTTCAGCCGGGTGGAGCCGTTGAGTCCGGGGTCGTTGCCCATGTAGGCGAAGACGCGCCCGTAGTTCACGCTGTAGTTGTTGTTCTGCTGGGTCTTGGGGCACGTCAGCAGCCGGCCGCCGAAGCTGCTCCCGGCCCCGGCGGGGAGCGCCTGCCCACCGAGATACGGGGCGATGGTCTGCCACCACCAGTCCGTGGGGGAGGTCGCGCCGCTGGCGGAAAAGCCGTAGCCGAAGTGCGGGAGCTGCTCGTCGTGATTGCCCGCGTAGAGGATCATGCCCAAGGCGATCTGCTTCTTGTTGCTCAGGCACTTGGCGGTAATCGCCTTGTCTTTGGCCTTGCTCAAGGCCGGCAGCAACATCCCGGCGAGGATCGCGATGATCGCGATGACGACGAGTAGTTCAATCAGGGTGAACGCTGAAGCCACGCGCACTTTCATAGCTGAGCCTCGACCGTAGGAGTGGCCTGGAGTGTCGTCAAGCGGGGGTTTGCGTGCCGCAGCCTTGCTTTTCGCCTCCCGTTTCCTAGCCTCGCGCGACGCATGAGAATCAGCATCTTCGGCTTGGGCTACGTGGGCGCGGTGACGGCGGGGTGCTTGTCCAACCACGGCCACTACATCGTCGGCGTGGACGTGCATCCGGCGAAGGTCGAGGACTTCAACCGGGGCATCCCGCCCATCGTCGAGCCGGGCTTGGATGAACTGCTCAAGGACGCGAAAGGCAAGGGGCTCCTCCGCGCGACTCAGAATTGCGCCGACGCCATCGCGGACACCGAGCTCTCCATCGTCTGCGTGGGCACGCCGAGCAACGCGGCGGGCGGGCTGGACCTCAACTTCGTGCGCGGCGTCGCCCGCGAGATCGGCGACGCCCTCCGCGCCTCGCGCAAGCAGCACACGCTCGTCTTCCGCAGCACGATGCTCCCCGGCAGCACGGCGAAGCTCGTGGGCGAACTGCTCGGCGATTTGGAGAAGTCCGGCGCGCTGCGCGTGTTCTACTACCCGGAGTTCCTCCGCGAGAGCACGGCCGTGGCGGACTTCGAGACGCCTTCGCTCGCCGTCGTCGGACTTGATGAAGAACCTCTTTGGCGAGAAGGCCGCCGTGGTCAATTGGCCCACCGCCGAGATGGTGAAATACGCCTGCAACGCCTTCCACGCCGCGAAGATCACCTTCGCCAACGAGGTCGGCCGCGTGGGCAAATCCGTGGAAGTGGACGCGCGCGCGGTCATGTCACTGCTCTGTCAGGACACGCGCCTGAACATCTCCAGCTACTACATGA
>JBJTAU010000080.1:0-3458 GCA_046090965.1 Limisphaerales bacterium
TGCCGTCCTGGCTGGGGAAACCTCCCCGCTCCCAGCGCCCCGGTCTCCGCGCACGACCTGCCCCCTCACCCCAGCCCTCTCCCCCGATGGGGGCGAGGGAGTCGCGCGCCGGCATTGGTCCACCCGTCGCTTCCTTCCCCATCACCGTTTCCCCATCTCCTATTTCCTGCTCTGCCTCCCCGCCCAAGCCGCGCGCATCGGCGACATCTCTGAGACCTCGCTTTGGGACCAAGCGCTGCGCTTCTTTACCTTCCAAGACCCCGCCGTCCGCTACGCGCTACTCGGCTCGATGCTGCTGGGGATTTCGTGCGGCTTGCTCGGCTCCTTCATCGTCGTGCGGAAGATGGCCTTGGTCGGCGACGCGCTCTCGCACGCGGTGCTTCCCGGCGTGGCGCTCGGCTTCCTCTGGAACATGACCAAGGACCCCGTCGCCATCTTCGTGGGCGCGACGCTCGCGGGCCTGCTGGGCGCGGGCGCGGTGCATCTGCTCAAGCAGACCACGCGGCTCAAGGAGGACACCGCACTCGGCCTCGTGCTCGCGTCGTTCTTCGCCGTGGGCATCTGCCTCGTGACGATGATTCAGCGGCTGCCCACCGGAAACAAAAGCGGCATCGACAAATTCCTCTTCGGCCAGGCCGCTGCCATCGGGCCGGGCGACGTGCAGCTCATGGGCGTCGTCACCGGCCTCGCGGTCGTGGTCATCGCCGCGTTCTACAAGGAATTCCTCGTCACGAGCTTCGATGCGCAGTTCGCCCGCGTGTCCGGCTTTCCGGCGCAAGCGCTCCACTACGCGCTGATGCTGCTGCTCGCGTTCGCCGTGGTCATCGCGCTGCAAGCCGTCGGCGTCGTGCTCGTCTCCGCGATGCTCATCACGCCCGCTGCCGCCGCGTATCTGCTCACCGACCGGATGCACCGGATGCTGCTGCTGGCCGCGCTGTTCGGCATGGTGGCGGGTGCGCTCGGCGCGTTCTTAAGCTTCCTCGGCAACAATTTGCCCACCGGCCCGTTCATGGTGCTGGCGGCCACGGCGGTGTTTGGCGCGGCGTTTCTCTTCGGCCCGCGCCACGGCGTCATTGCGCGCTGGTGGCGGCAGCGCAGCCGCTCCGCGCGCACGCAGCGCGAGAACACGCTCAAGGCCATCTACCACGTCCTCGAAGCCCGCGATTTCCAGGGTGAAGGCGTTTCCCTCCGCGAACTCGCCGAGCGCCGCCGCGAGACGCTCGAAGACGTTTCCGCGCAAGCCACCGCCCTCCGCACGAACGGCCTCGCCACGCTGCACGAGGATGGCAACCAGGTTTTCCTCACGCCCGACGGCTGGCAGCGCGCGTGCGCCATCGTCCGCAACCACCGCCTCTGGGAACTCTACCTGACGAACGAAGCCCGCGTGGCCGCCGACCACGTCCACGACGACGCGGAGAAAATCGAGCACGTCCTCGGCGAGGAAACCGTGCGCGAGCTGGAGCGGCGTCTCGTCAACGCCACGACCGACCCGCACGGCCGCCGCATTCCCGGCCTGAACGAAATGCGCGGCGGCGCGCCCGCAGCGCAGCGCGGTGAAACGGTCGGCTACGGGAAGGGCATTTGAACGCAACCGCATGAACTTCAAGCCACACGAATTGAGGGCGGAACACGAAGGGGAGATGGTTCCTTGCTGTTTCCAGTGGAACGAGCACGAAGACGGACGTTGGTGGACGACGCGCGGCTCCCTCTCCCTCACTGGGGGAGAGGGTGGCCGCCGTCGGACTTCTCAGCCACGAATCCTATCCACCGAAAACAGCGGAGAACCGAGGAGATGATTATGACCTTCGCCCCTTCGTGCTCCGCCCTCAATTCGTGCGGCACCCGGCCTCTGTTGTCTTGCGGCCATGAGTGAACTGATTCCACCCTTCGACTTCCACCGCGTCTTCGTGGAGCCGTGGGCGCAGGCCGGCGGCGGGTTCGCGTGGATTGCGCTGATGGGTTTCTTCGTGGCGACGGCGTGCGGGCTGGTGGGAAACTTCCTGATCCTGCGGCGCATGGCGCTGGTGGGCGACGCCATCAGCCACAGCGTGTTGCCGGGCATCGCCATTGCGTTCCTGCTGGCGAAGAGCCGCAGCTCGCTGGCGATGTTCGTGGGCGCGCTCGCGGCGGGCGTCGTCACCACGGTGATCATTGAGACCATCCATCGGAAGACGCGGGTGAAGCAGGACGCGGCCATCGGCATCGCATTCACGAGCCTGTTTGCGCTCGGCGTCATCCTCATCAGCCTGTTCGCATCGAAAGTGGACCTCGACCAGGAATGCGTGCTCTACGGGGAAATCGCCTTTGTGCCGTTGGAGGAAGTCGTGCGCGTGGGCGGCGTGACGCTCGGTCCCGTGAGCGTGGTGCGCATGGCGGTGGTGACGCTCGTGCTCGCGGTGCTCGTGGTGGCCTTTTACAAGGAACTGCTCGTCAGCTCGTTCGACCCCGCGCTGGCCGTTTCGCTGGGCATCAACTCGACCATCGTCCACTACGCGCTGATGGCGGCGCTCTCGGTGGTGGTGGTGAGCGCGTTCGAGGCGGTGGGGGCGATTCTGGTCGTGGCCATGCTCATCCTGCCGGGCGCGACGGCCACGCTGCTTTCACAACGTCTACCCGTGATGCTCGCGCTGACGGTGCTGCACGCGGCGCTGAGTTCCGTGCTGGGCCTGCACCTTGGCGTGTGGCTGAACTGCTCGCTGGCTGCTGCAATGGTCGTGGCAGCGACGAGCCTGTTCGTGCTGGCGTGGATCTTCAGCCCGGCGCAAGGCCTCATGAGCCGCTGGTTCAAGGGCCGTTCGGTCGAGGCTTCGCCGGAAACTGCCGACGCTACCCCATGACCGTCGAACTTCTCATCGAGCGGGTGGTGGCCGTCGGCCTGCTGGTCATCGGCCTGTCGCACTGGCTTCGCGCGCGAATGTGGGCGGACCTCTTCGATCAATGGCGCAAGGCACGCGGCTTTGGCCTCTACCTCGGCTGGTTCTACTCTCAGGTCGGCTCCGTTGTCGCCTTGGGCCACAATGTCTGGGCGTGGGACGCGGTCGTGGTCGTGACGCTACTCGGCTGGATGTGGACGTTCAAAGGCATCCTCTTCTTGCTCTGGCCGAATCTGCTGGAGCGGGTGGTGGACAAGAGTTTGGCTCCCGACCGGAATCCGGAGCGCAAGTTCGCACGCGTCGGCGCATCCATGGCGGTCGTTGGGGCGGTGCTGGTCTGGCGCGTCTTCGTGAAGTGAACCGAGTCGCGTCGCTCCAAAATCGTCTACCGGACGGGGCCTACCTGATGAACTTCATCCGCCGGGCGGCGAAGGCAGTCATGCGCAGGAGCAGCAAGCCGTGTTTCCAGCGTTCGATGTTCGTGTCGCCGTAGGTGCGGGCCTTGTAGCGGATGGGCAGGTCGAGGATGCGGAGGTTCAGCTTCGCCGCGCCGAAGAGCAGGTCGAAGTCGCCGAAGGGGTCGAA
>JBJTAU010000081.1:0-7735 GCA_046090965.1 Limisphaerales bacterium
CTCGAAGAAGACCGGGTCGTTGAGCAGCGTGAGCGCTTGCAGCGGCGTGTTGCTGCGCTCGCGGCGGGCGCAGGTGGCGTTCGAGTCCGGCGCGTCGAAGGTCATCAGCATCGGATACGGCACGGTGCGCTGGAAGAAAATGTAGAGGCCGCGCCGGTTCTTTTCGTCGCCCTTGCTCTCGGTCCACTTCACGGAGTTCGCGTAGCCGAGCGCGGCGATGTCGGCGGGCAGCGGCGGGCGGATGCTGGGGCCGCCAATCTTCGGGTTCAACAAACCGCTCGCGGCGAGGTAGGCGTCGCGAACCGTTTCGGCTTCGAGGCGAAGGCGGTTTTGCCGCGCGAGCAGGAGGTTGTTCGGGTCGCGCTCGCGCAGGTCGCTGCGCACCACGGATGACTGACGATACGTCGCGCTGGTGACGATGAGTTTGATGAGTTGCTTGCGGCTCCAGCCCAAGCCCAGTTCCGAGTTTGGAGTTGGGGGTTTGGCGTTGGCTGGCGCAGAGAAGGTGGCGGCCAACCAGTCGAGCAATTCAGGATGCGTCGGCTTTTCGCCCTGTTTGCCGAAGTCCTCGACCGTCGCGACGAGGCCGCGACCGAACAGGTTTTTCCAGACGTGGTTCACCGAGACGCGCGCCGTGAGCGGGTTCTCGGGTGCGAACAGCCACTGCGCGAGGTCGAGGCGATCCGGCTGCGCGGCGCGCGGCGTGAGCGAATGCAACACGGCGGGCACGGCGGCGCGGACCTCGACGCCTTTGTCGAGGAAGTTGCCGCGCACGTGGGTGAACGTCTTCCGCACGCCGGGTTCCTCCGCGAGCACGGCGGCAGTGGTGGCGGGCGCGGCGGGCGCCTTCTTCTTGTGCTCGTCGAGCGCCGCGTAGAGCTGGCGACCCTGCTCGTCCACTTGCTCGCGGAAGTATTTGGCGAGCGCCTCAGTCTGCTTCGCGGTGCGTTGCTCGGGCTTAACCGCGAGCGCCGTGGCGACGGCGTCCGGCGTGAAGTCCGGCTTCAGCGGGCCGCTCGTGTCGGTGGCGGACAGGCGGAACTGCCCGAGCAGGTAGCTCTCCTTGTATTGGTGGTCGAGGGTGAAGACCAGCCGCGCGCCCTCGGGCACGTCGAGCGGCGACTTCAGTTCGAAGACCGCGACGTGTGACTTCTGCTGCTGCGGGGAAATGGCCCAACCGGCCGTGTCTTCGCCCTTCAGCGCAGCTTCCACAGGGAACTTGGTCTGCGAGAAGTCCGCCTTCGCGCTCGCCAGCTCGAGCTCCTTGCCCTCGAACTGGCCGGGAACAAAGAGCTTCACGGCGAATTGGGTCAGCACGAAGTTGCCGTCCTTCGAGCGGCCCGCGCCTTTCTTCGGATCGGGATCGTCAATCGCCTCGAGCCGGAAGCCGGTGGGGCGCTTGAGCGGGAGTTTGGCTTCGACGGTATAAGTATCCTTGTCCGGGAGCGCGCCGCTGGCGGTGAAGACGGATTGCTTGTCAGCCTTGAGCGTGGTGCCGTGCTGCGCGGCGAGCTTGTCTGGCGAGAGCGCGCGCCACGTCACAGCGTCGAGCGACGCGGTCTTGAGCCACGCGGCGAGCTTGGACGGCAGGGCGGACACGAGGTAGGAATCAATCCCGGATTCGAGCTGCGAAATTTCGATCTCGTGGACTTTCTTCGCCTGGTCGTAGGCGGTCTGCTCGTCGGCACTCGGCGCGGAGATGGTCTTCTCGTTCGCGTTGTTGAAGAAGGCGAACAGCGAGTAAAACTCGCGCTGCGTGAAGGGGTCGTATTTGTGCGAGTGGCACTCGGCGCAACCCATCGTGGTGCCGAGCCAGACGGTCGCAGTCGTGCTCACGCGGTCCACGACGGCCTTGCAGCGGAATTCCTCCTGGTCCGTGCCGCCCTCGGTGTTCGTGAGCGTCTGGCGATGGAAGCCGGTGGCAACTTTCTGCGCGTGGGTCGCGTTCGGCAAGAGGTCGCCGGCTAGTTGCTGGATGCTGAACTGGTCGAAGGGCAAATCGCTGTTGATGGCCGCGATGACCCAGTCGCGGAACGTGTAGGCGAACGGGCGGGGCTTGTCCTTCTCGTAGCCGTCGCTGTCCGCGTAACGCGCGAGGTCGAGCCAGTGGCGCGCCCAGCGTTCTCCGAAATGCGGTGACGCAAGCAGGCGGTCCACGAGCTTCTCGTAAGCGTCTGGCGATTTGTCCGCGATGAACGCGCGGACCTCCTCGGGCTTCGGCGGGAGGCCGAGCAAGTCGAGCGAGAGGCGGCGAATGAGCGTGGGACGGTCGGCTTCGGGCGAGGGCTGAAGTTTTTCTGTCGTCAGGCGGGCGCGGATGAAGGCATCAATCGGATGGGAAGAGTAATTAGTAATTAGTGATTGAGTGGGGCGCGTCGTCGCCGAACTGCCAGCGCTCTTCTTACTAATTACTTCTTCACTAATTACTTTCCCCGCCTTCGGCACTTCCGGTCGCCGCACCGGCTGATACGCCCAGTGGTCCGACTTCTTCACCGCCACCTTCCCTGAGTCGGGCCAGATCGCACCGGCATCGATCCACGCACGGACCTTCCCAATCTCGGCGGCAGTCAGCGGCTTCTCCTTCGGCGGCATGAGGCCCTGCTCGCCAAGACCCGCGAGCGCGTGGACCAGTTTGCTCTCCGCGCTCTTGCCGGGGAGGAAAACTTTTCCGTTGTCGCCGCCTTCGAGCGCAGCCGCCTTGAGGTCGAGACGCAAGCCGCCCTTCTGCTTCTCCGCGCCGTGGCATGGGTAGCACTTGGCGGCAAAGAGCGGCTGGATGTCGCGCGCGAAATCCACCGGGCCACTGGCGGCGGGCGGGAGTTTGCTCAAGTCGATCGGGGCCTTCTTGGGTTCCGCAGCGGTGAGCGACAGAGCCGCAGCGGTCAGAAGGGTAATGAGGACTGGATGCGTGGCCATGCTGGTTTTGTCGGCCCGTTGGACGTGCGCAGGAGCAGGTTTGTTTCAGGCGCGCTCGCACGAGCGCGTGAACAGTTCGAGAGACTTGGGGATGCGAGATGGCAGTCTTTCACCGGTGGAATTTCTATTCCGGCGCCTGGCCGGTTCAGACGTCCACGAGCAGGCCCGGACTGGGCTGAATGACCCGGATCTTCGGGTGCCGCTCGGCGATTTGCTCCGCGTACCACGCGCGCGCCTCGGCGTCGCCGTGGCCAAGCAGCACGACGCGGGGCGAGACTTCGCCGACGAAGTCGAGCAGTTCGTCGCGGTTCGCGTGGGCGGATAAGTCGAAGTCCCGCACCTCGCATTTGCGCGTCAACTGGCCCGTGCTGGGGCTGAAGGTGAAGGGCTTGCCGGGCCGGCTGGCCTTCAACTTTCCCCCAGGTGTGTCGGGGTCCGCGTAGCCCACGAAGAAGATGCCGTGCCGCTCGTCACCCATCATGCGCGCGGCCAGATCGTGCGCGGCGGTGTGCTCGCTCATCATGCCGGCGGTGATGACGAAGATGCGGCCGCCGGCGAGCTTCATCGTCTCGGCCTGGCCCTTCTCCAGCACGATGAGGTTCAAGGCCTCGTGGAGCTGGAGATTGCTGTGCTGCCGGTGCGTGCGGTGCGATTCGAGGTCGTAAATCTCGGTGATGATTCTGCCCAGCCCGGCGATGTAGATCGGTTGGTGCTTGAGCTTGCCCGCCCGCGTGGCCAAGGCGAGGGCGGCGAGGATTTCCTGGGTGCGGCCGAGCGCAAAGGTGGGGATGAGCACGCTGCCCTTGCGTTTGAGCGTCTCGCGGATGGCTTCGATGAGCCGGTCCAACTCGGCCTCGCGCCGGAAGCCCGGAGTGGGCGCGCGGTTGCCGCGCGTGGTTTCCATGATGAGGACATCGGCTTCCACTTCCTCGAAGCGCGCGCCCTTCAGCAGGGTCTGGTCGTGAAAGCACACGTCGCCGGTGTAGAACAAAGTCTCGCGCTTCCCGCGCACGAGGATGCCGGCGGAGCCGAGCGCGTGCCCGGCATCGAAGAACTCCAGCGTCGGCGAGGCGTCGGCCGCGCTGCGCGATTTCTGGAATGCCCACTCGATCTCGCGGTTGTATTTGAAGCCCTGAAACAGCGGCGCGATTTCATCCACCTCGTCGTGGGAGTAAAGCGGGTAGTCCCGGATGCCGGACTCTTCGCGCTGGCGTTGCATCACGTTCACGGAGTTGTGCAGCACGCGCTCGATGAGGAAGTAGCTCAGTTCGGTCATCAGGACGTGCGCGTGCCGGTGTTGCCGCACGGCGACCGGCAGTCCGCCCACGTGGTCGTGGTGGCAGTGCGTGAGGGCGATGGCGTCCAGGTCCTGCCCCTTCACCAACTCAAGCATCGGCAGGCTGGCGCGGCCGTCGCGCTTGGGGTGGACGCCGGCGTCCATGAGCAGGCGGTGGCCATCGAGTTCGAGCCACCACGCGCTGGCACCGATGTCCGCATCGGGGTTCAAGTTGCGGATTTTCATGACGGGAACAGAACAGGTTTAGCCGGCTTTGGACACCGGAATCGCCGGTTCACCCCGGCGGGGAGAAAATTTTCGTCCGGAACATCAAAGATTTGAAGTGACCGGAAACGCGTGCGTCAGTTGGAGCGAAGTTGGTTTGGTTGTTGATGTTGGGAGCGGGTGGCGAGCAATCGCTGCCTGCTCCTTCCTTTTTTCGCCTCGGAGGATCATTGCCCACGGTTCAGCAGACGCCGCGCGCAGACGAAGACCCGACTGATCGTCCAGCCGGTTGAGCATCTCAATCCGCAGGCCACCTCACTTCAGTCCCCCGACTCCGGAGCTAAACGCCTTCATGGCTGCCGCCTGGATGACGGCGTTCATGTCCGCCTGCTTGGCGAACCCGGCTGGCACCGCGAAGTAGGCCGCGTCGGGCTGGCCCAGCTTGATGTTGCTCAACTGGAGTTGGTAGTTCCGCTGGTCCTTCGCGATGGCGATTTTGACCGGGAGGTTTTGCAGGTTCGTCGCCTGCCAGACGGTTGCGGTGCCATCTTCACCGGGAATTTTTACGGCGTATTTCACCGTGGGCTGGCCAGCCACTGGCTCGCGGCCCAGTTCCTTCTTCTCCAGCCGCCCGATTTTTTCCTGCGCCTGCTGCTGCACGCCCTCCGCCTTTGGCACGGGTATCTCCACGTAAGATTTCATCCCCGGAAAGCCCAGCGTGAGCGGCTTGCCCTGCTGGTAGATGAAGAAAAGCCGATCCAGACCCATGTCCTTGATGCCAGTGAGCGCCTCTGGGGGCAACTCGGCGCTCTTGACGTTCGCAAGGTTCAGTTCCCAACGCATTTTGCCATCGGCCATCGCGACGCCGAAGGGCAGCTTCATCGCGTCGCTGCCCTGCCCACTCACGGTCAGTTCCACCCCGGCGGTAAACGCTCGCGTGTCGCTGAAGAACTCAGACAGCGCGGCGGCGAGGAACGGCGCCTGCGAGTTGATCGCGGGAAGGCCCGTGGCGTTCTGCGCCCGTGCGACGGGTGCGGCGAGCAAGAGCGCGGCGGAGAGAGCGAGGAAAAGTTTCTTCATGGTGGATGCAGCAAATGCGCCTACTTGCCCGCTTCCTTCTTCGCCACGGCCCACTCGAAGGTCAGCTTCACCTCGTCGCCCGTCTTGATGAGGCCGACGGCGGCGGTGGGCGCTGGCGGCGTGATCTTGAAGTCCGTCATCTTCATCGCCGTGGTTCCCGAGAACGTGATGCGCGAAGTGTCCACGCGCCGCGCCATCGTCACGGGGAAAGTGATGTCCTTGGTCACGCCGGAAACGGTCAGGCTGCCCTTGGCCTCGAAGTTCACATTCGCGCCCTTGGCCTCCTTGAGCGACAACTCGACGAGCTTGAAAGTGATGCGCGGGTTTTCCTTCTCCTTCATCGCCTCCTGCATCACGGCGTCCATCGCCTTGCCGCTGCTGCACTTGAGCGAGCGCACGGCGACGAAGGTCTCGCCCTTCGCGCCGACCTTGCCCGCCTTCACCTTGTCCGGAGCGTCCACCAGCGCGGCGTCCAGCTCAAGGAACCCGCCGATGAGCTGGCTCTCCGCGTGCCAGTCGTGAATGGTCGAGGTGCCGTCCATGCGCATCTTGCTGCCCGGCTGCGACTCGAAACGGACGAGGTTCTGGGCAGCGGCAGCTCCGGCCAGGCAAAGCCACGCGGCGCTCAGGCTGAGAAGTTGGGAGGGGCGGTTCGTTTTCATCTGGGTGAACTGATCGGCTCTCGGAATGCGGCGCGATTGCAGCGGTTCGACGCGACGGCGTCAAACACCATTCGCCCCGCGCCGCCCGGCGGATCAACCGGCTGCCGCGACGAACTTGCGGATTACTGCCAGCTCCGTTTCCCCCGCGATGGTGTGCTCTTTCGCGAACTCGTGCCACTCGATGTCCAGCCCCGCCGCCTGTAGCCGCCGCACTTGATCCCGCACCGGTTGGAGCGGGATCAAAGGGTCATACGCCCCGTGAGTGAGCAGGAGCCGTTGCTGTTCCGCCACGGGAGATTTCTCACGGAGCAATTGCTCCACGTCATGCACGTAACCGCTCACGCCCACCAAGCCCGCGAAGCGGTGCGGGTAGCGCAGCCCGATCTCGATCGTCATCAGGCACCCCTGCGAAAAGCCGAACAACACTGTCTGCTCCGTCGGCCAGCCGCGTGCGCGCTGCGCATCCAGCAACTCGCCCAGCAGCCGCGTGCTCCGTCGCACGCCCGGCGTGCGGTCGCCCGCAAAGTCATACCAGGAGTAGCCGCCGAAGTAATCGTCCGGCGCGTTGACGAGCAGGTAGTTCAAGTCCGGCAACTCCATCGCCTCTGGCATCCAGCGGTAGCCGTCCATGCTGTCGCCCAGACCGTGCAGCACCACCATCAGCCGGCGCGAATCCCGCTGCTCGGCGGGGATCAATTCGGTTGTCAGCATGGCACTGGTTTAACCTGCACGCTCATCCCGCGCAAATTCTCTCCCACCTTCCTGCTCTCATTATGAACCCTCTCCTCATTGCCCTGCGCCCGGTCGGCCCCTAAACTCCGCCCGTGGTTCGACTCGTCCTCTTCGACATCGACGGCACGCTGCTGCACACCGGCGGCGCGGGCGTGCGCGCCTTCGGCCGTGCGTTCGCCACGGAGTTCGGCCTGCGGCACGGGACGGAGTGGATGCGCTTCGCGGGCCGCACCGACTCCGGGCTGGTGCGTGAGTTCCTGACCCTCCACGGCGTGGATGCGACGCCCGAAAACTTCCGGCGCTTCTGCGACGCCTACGTTTTCTGGCTCGACCACCACTTGCACGAACTCGCCGGCGGCCCCTGCCGTGGCGCACGCGAATGGCTCGCGGAACTCGCCGCGTGGCCCGAGCCGCCGCTCCTCGGCCTGCTCACCGGCAACATCCGCCTCGGCGCGCAGATCAAGCTGCGCCATTACCAGCTCTGGGAGCCATTCGTCACCGGCGGCTTCGGGGACGACCACGAGGACCGCAACCAAATCGCCCACGTCGCCAAGGCCCGCGCCAGCCGCCATCTCAGCCGCGAACTGCGCGGCGAGGAAATCCTCGTCATCGGCGACACGCCCTTGGACATCGCCTGCGGCCGGGCCATCGGCGCGCGTTGCCTGGCCGTCGCCACCGGCGGCGCGACGCTCGACGAGTTGCAAGCCCATCGCCCCGACTGGGCCGTGCCCGACCTCTCGCACCTGGCCGTAGCCGACGTGTTGCGATAATGTTCCTGTAGCGGCGCGGGGGTGTTCCGCCGGGCCGTGGGTGTTGGTTTGCCCGGGGGGGGGGCCAAAACACC
>JBJTAU010000082.1:0-7150 GCA_046090965.1 Limisphaerales bacterium
CCCCCGATGGGGGCGAGGGAGCGGCGCGGCAGACTCCGATGCCTCGCGTCTTTCACGGCGGCACTTTCGGTTTTCGTTGCGACGGTCAGTCCGTCCGTCGCCTTCGCCCAGCCCGCGCAGCCGCCGCTCATTCGCCCCGGCGCGCGGCCGGCCACCAACGAACCGGTCCGCGTCGAGATCACCATCCCACCCGCGCAGACCTACGTCCTCGGTGATCCCACGCCGTTGGTGTGGCGCTTCACCAACGCCTCCACGCAGACGCTCGCTTTCATGTGGGAAGGCTGCTGTCGCAACAACGGCAAGGTGGAGATGAAACGCCACGGTCCACCACCGCCGGTCACCGGCATCGTGCCGTCGCACACCGGCTTCGGCTCCGGCATCTACAACCCCAAGTGCGACCATTGCAAACAGACCCGCAAGCTCGGCGAGTTGACCGTCGAGGCCGCGCCCGCCGGCCCGAGTCTGGCGCACCAGTTCGCGCGCGCGGTGCGGCTCGCGCCGGGCGGCACACAGGAGTTCTCCACGTTGCTCGCCGACTGGGTGAAGGCCGAGTTCACCGGTGATTACCAACTCCGCGCGCAATACCTCGGCGTCGCGCCCGCGCAGCGCCCGCAGATGCCGCGCGGGGCCACGCTTTGGAACGGCCGAACCACCAGCGCGGCCCTGGAAATCAGCCTGCTCTCCGTGGCGGACTATCTCGCTGAACGCCCCGCCCGCGAAGGCGCCCGGCAACTCCGCCTCACGCTCACGGGCCCGGCGAAGCTCATTCCCTTCAGCTCCACGCCACTCAAACTCCGCCTCACCAACCTCGGCGCGAAGGAGCAAACGCTCGACTGGCCCGCCTGTCTCGACCTCTGGCTCGTCGCCACCAACGGCACGCGCGCCGGGCCCGCCGCCGCGCCCCAGTTCGGCACCCCGGAAACACTCCGCATCCCCGGCGGAAGCAGCGTCGAGCGCGAAGTTCCCTTCAACCACGAACTCCTCGTGGGCGAACCCCTCGGGAGCTACCAAGCCTTCATTGACCTCCGAGAAGTTCCCAACGCCCCACGCGTGCCCTCGAATGCCATCGCCCTGACTTGGCGGCTCGACCGCGACCTCGTCACGCAACTCCTGCGCGCGGCCGCCGACCAGCCTCGCGACGGCGCACGCAACGCGCCGCTCAAGCTGGTGCGCCTCTACCTTGGCGACCTCGCCACTCCACTCGGCGCGGTGGACCCCGCCGAACTTTCGTCCTCCGCCGCGAAGCTCACGGCCGATCTCCGCACCGCCGCCGCGTTGAAGCCGCTCTCACCCCGACCGGGCCGCGTGGACTTGAGCCTGAGCATCGCACCCGACGGCAAGTTTCAATTCAACGACGCCGCCCTCGTCACCGCCTTTGCCGGACGTGGCCTCACGGTGGCGGAACAATTTGGCCAGGTCATCGCCGTGCGCCGCCATCTGGGCTGGGACGTGGCGGTGAGCCTCAAGCCGGAACCCGCCACGCCATTGCATCACGTCGCCACCGCGCTGGCTGCGATTGCCCCTTTGCACGCGAGCTTGGATTACGCCCCGACCACAACGCTCTTCAACGCCGACTCGACGGCTTACAGCGCCGTGACTTTCCCCCCGACCGTCATTCCCGCCAACCTCGTGCTCCGCGCGACCAAGTCCGCCGCCGCCGCACGGCTTGCCTTCGCCCGCCATCTGCCGGACCCGCAGCGCCCCGGCGTGGAGCTGAAGTTTACGCCAGAGGAGATCGCCAACGCCAAGTTCACGCCGCTTGCGAACACCGCCGATCTGGAGAAGCTCCTTGCCGATGGCCAGCTTCCCACGCCGCGCGTGCTTGTGTTGGCCGCGCCGCAACTGATCTGGACCGAGCTGAACGCGGCACTGGCCCCGCTGCTCAACCGCGGGATGGAGTTCGATCTCGTGATTCAATAGCCGCAGGCCAACCGCCGTGCTGCCTTGGGCAATTTTGGAGCGATGCCCTGACCGAACCCCCCGTCCGTCCACCGTGAAGTCCCGCCGTGCCCGTCCAGAGCGACGTGCGCTGCCGGGCCACGCGACATGAGCACATCAACAAGTTTGAATCGGCTGGCCGGCTGGCTCGCGCTGGGCGCGGTCCTTGGTTTGGTTCCCGAACTCGCTGCGGCGGAGCGCAGCAGCGGGATGTTCCAATGGCGGCCATTCCTCGGCCCGTTTCATTCCGTAGTGCTACACTTCCCGATCGGGTTCGTCGTGATGGCGTTTCTGGTGGACGTGTTTGCCCTGTGGCGACGGCAACCAGAGTTGCAGCCCGCCATCACGCTCATGCTCGCCCTGAGCGTCGCGACCACGGTGCTCACCATCGCGCTCGGCCTGTTGCGTGCGTCCGGTGCCGAATACGACCCGCAGACGCTCGCCGCGCACAAGAACTACGGCATCGCCGTGGGCGCGCTCACGGTCGGGACGTTTCTGTTGCAATGGCTCGGCTACCGGAAGACCGAAGGGGACCCACCGCGCCCGTTCCTGCGCGGTGGCTATCGCGTCCTGCTGCTCACAAACATCACGCTGCTGGTCATCGCCGGCCATGAAGGCGGTAACCTCACGCACGGCTCGAATTACCTCACGAAGAACGCGCCGGAGTTCGTGAAGGCGCTCGTCGAGGACGAGCCCGGCCCAGCGGTCGCCGCCGTCACCGGCGGCACGGAACAGGAGAAGTTTTACGTCGAGAAAGTGAAACCGATCTTCGACACCAAATGCCTGAGCTGCCATGGCCCGGAGAAGCAGAAGGGCAAGTATCGCATTGACCAGCCCGCCCTCGCGCTCAAGGGCGGCGACAGTGACAAGCAGGCCGTCAAACCCGGCGACCCGCTCGCCAGCAACCTCGTCCGCCTCATCCTCCTGCCACCGAGCGACGACGACGTGATGCCGCCCGCCAGCAAAGGCTCGCTCACGCCCGAGGAAGTGATGCACGTCATCCGCTGGATTCAGCAAGGCGCGCACATCCCCGGGCACAAGGCGGAAGAGTCCAAGCCGGTCGCAGAAAAGCCCGTCACGCCGGAGAAGTGACTTGCCGCTGCCGCGCCGGCTCTCGCATCCTTTCGCGCGATGGCCGACCGCGCGCTTGCTTCCCTGAACAAACCCGACACGGTGCTCGAAACGACGCTGCGCCCGTCGGTGTTCGCGGACTTCACCGGCCAGGCCAAGGTTAAGGAGCGGCTAGAAATCTCCGTCACCGCCGCCAAGCAACGCGGGGAAGCACTTGATCACATCCTCCTCAGTGGTCCGCCCGGCTTGGGCAAGACCACCATCGCAAACATCCTCGCCAAGGCGATGGGCGCGAACGTGAAGGCCACCAGCGGCCCGACCATCGAGAAGGCCGCCGACCTCGCGGGCCTGTTGACGAACCTTGAGGAGGGTGACGTGCTGTTCATTGACGAAATCCATCGGCTCCAGAAGACCATCGAGGAGTATCTCTATCCCGCGATGGAGGACTTCAAGTTGGACATCATCATCGACCAAGGTCCGAACGCCCGCAGTGTCCGGCTGAACCTCCCGCGGTTCACGCTCATCGGCGCGACCACGCGCAGCGGCCTGCTCTCCGCCCCGCTACTCACGCGCTTCGGCTTGCGTGAACGGCTGGATTACTACGATGCCGCGCAGCTCCAGAAAATTGTCCTTCGCGCCGCGCGCCTGCTCAACGTGGAGATGGAGGAAGCCGGCGCGCTCGAGATCGCCCGCCGCAGCCGGGGCACGCCGCGTATTGCCGGCAACCTGCTGCGCCGCGTGCGCGACTACGCGCAAGTCCGACACGACGGCCGCGTGACCGAGGCCGTCGCCGACCAAGCGCTGGCGATGCTGGAGATTGACGAGAACGGCCTCGACGAGATGGACAAGCGCATCCTCGAAGCCGTCATCGTGAAGTTTGGCGGCGGGCCGGTAGGTGTGAGTTCGCGGGCCGTCGCGGTGGGCGAAGAGCCGGACACCATCGAGGAAGTTTACGAGCCTTACCTCATCATGGAAGGCTACCTCCAGCGCACGCCACAGGGCCGCGTCGCCACGGAGATGAGCTTCAAGAAGCTCGGGCTGAAACCGGTGGGCGGACGACAAGCGAACCTCTTGTGAAGTAGGCAGGTTCAACCCGGGTGGCGGCCCCGCGGAGCATCGACTGGGGGGCCGCGCTTCCACAAAAAGGAGGGTTGGGGTGACCGACGGGATTCGAACCCGCAACAGCCAGAATCACAATCTGGGACTCTACCATTGAGCTACGGCCACCGCTCGCGTGCGGGAAACTAGGGATTCACCCCCGGCGGGTCAAGCGCCTCTCCGCGAGCCCGAAGACACCGGGTTCGCCGTTGACAGCCGCCGGGCTTGTCCGCTGAATTCGCCGCGCAACCGGAAAGTCTCAACGACCGCCTAACTATGAAACTCCCCTCCCTCCTGTTCTCGCTCGCCACCAGTGCGCTGCTCGCCCTCCCCGCCCACGCCGCTGACGAGGCCGGCTTCAAACCCATCTTCAACGGCAAGGATCTCACCGGCTGGGAAGGCAATCCCAAGCTCTGGTCCGTTAAGGACGGCGCGATCACCGGCATCACGCCCCCCAGCGAGAAGGATCCCAAGAAGGGGGCCATCACGCACAACACCTTCCTCGTGAACAAGGAGCTCAACACGAAGGATTTTGAGCTCCGCCTCAGCTACCGCATCGTCAACGGCAACTCCGGCATCCAGTATCGCAGCAAGGTTCAGTCGCAGGGCGAGTGGGGGCCGATCGTCGGCGGCTATCAGGCGGACTTCGAGGCAGGCAAAACTTATAGCGGCATTCTCTACGAGGAGCGTGGCCGCGGCATCCTCGCCAAGCGCGGCGAGAAAACCACCATCAAGGAAGTTGAAGGCAAGACCAAGGTCGAAGTCACCGGCTCGCTTGGCAAGACCGATGAGATTCAGGCCAAGATCAAGAACGAGGACTGGAACGACTACGTGGTCATCGCCAAGTGCAACCACCTCCAGCACTTCATCAATGGGATGCAGACGGTGGACGTGATTGACGAAGGCGGCGCGAAGGCCGCGAAGGAAGGCATCCTCGCCCTGCAAATCCACGTCGGCCCGCCGATGACGGTTCAGTTCAAGAACCTCCGGATCAAGGAGCTCAAGTAGTTCCCGGCTGTCGCCCTTCCAAAGCGCGTCGCAAGGCGCGCTCTTTTTTTGGTCGTCCTTTCGTTACGCTGACCCCGTGGACATCGCCGCCAACCTCGCCAGCCTCCGTGATCGCATCGCGGCCGCGTGCGCCCGCGTCGGCCGCGATCCCGCTTCCGTCACGCTCATGGGCGTGAGCAAGAACCAGCCGCCGGAGGCTGTCCGCGCCGCGCTGGACGCAGGTGTGACGTGTTTCGGCGAGAACCGCGTGCAGGAGGCGAAGGCCAAGATCCCGCTCTGTCCCGGCCGCGCTCGCTGGCAGATGATCGGTCATCTGCAATCCAACAAATGCCGCGACGCGGTCGCGCTCTTCAGCATGGTCCAAAGCGTGGACAGCCTCGCGCTCGCGCAGGAGTTGGACCGGCAGTGTGAGAAGGCCGCGAAGACCCTGCCCGTCCTCCTTGAAGTCAACGTGGCCGGCGAGGCAAGCAAGTTCGGCTACGACCCCGCACGGCTGCTCGCGGAGTTCACCGAGTTGGCTCGCTTACCGCGCCTCGAAGTTCACGGCTTGATGACCATCGCGCCCTACACGCCCACGCCTGAGCGGGTGCGGCCCGTCTTCCGCCGGTTCCGCGAACTGCGCGGTGAGTGCGAGCAGTTGCTCGGCGCACCGCTGCCGCACTTGAGCATGGGCATGAGCGGCGACTTCGAGATCGCGATCGAGGTAGGCGCGACCATGGTCCGCATCGGCACCGCGTTGTTCGGTCCGCGTCCGAAGCGGGACGACAAGGCAGACGGCGCGTAGGTCGGCTCCGCTCGCCGCAGTTTTTCCGCGCCAGCCCGCACCGCTTCAGCTAAAGTCCAACCCGTCCATGAAGACCCTTTATCTCGACGTGTTCAGCGGCCTCAGCGGCGACATGTTCATCGGCGCGCTGCTGGATCTGGGCGTGGATTTCCGCCAGCTCGAATACGGCCTCGCCAGGCTGAATCTCGAAGGCTACCGCCTCGAACACCGCCGGGCCGCCAAGTGTGGCATCGAAGGCGTGAAGTTCGATGTGCATCTGACCGCCGGGTGCGGCCATGAGCACAGCCAGGACGAAGGGCCGGATTACCACGCGCATTCGCACAGTCACGCGCACAGCCACGGCCCCGGCGAGCACGCGCATTCGCACGGACCGGGTGAAGTCGATCATTCCCACGACGGCTCGCGCAACTTCACGCAGATCAAGGCGCTCATCCGCGCCAGCACGCTCTCGGACTGGGTGAAGGAGAAATCCCTCGCCGTCTTCCAGCGCATCGCCGTGGCGGAAGGCAAGATCCACGGCATGCCGCCGGACCAGGTTCACTTCCACGAAGTCGGCGCGGTGGATTCCATCGTGGACATCGTGGGCGGTTGCCTCGCGCTCGAACTACTCGGCCAGCCGCGCGTGCTCGCGTCCGCAGTGGTCGAGGGCACCGGCTGGGTGCGGTGCGCGCACGGGCGCATGCCGCTGCCCGCGCCAGCCACGTTGGAAATCCTTGGTGCGCGCGGCGTGGCCATTTCGCAATGCGAGGAGCCGCGCGAACTCCTCACGCCCACCGGCGCGGCGCTCCTCGCGGAGTTCGCGGAAAGTTTTGGCCCCATGACAGGTCTGGTCGCCGAGCGCGTCGGCTACGGTGTCGGAACGCGGGACAATGACACGCGGCCCAATGTGGTGCGGGCGGCGCTTGGGGAGGTTCAAGGTTTAAGGTTTAAGGTTCAAGGTTCGGCCTCCGAGGCCGTCGCGGCGACAGAACCCCACGATTGGGACACCGACACCATCGCCGTGCTGGAGACGAACCTCGATGACGTGAGCGGCGAAGTGCTCGGCGCGTTCGTGGAACTGGCACTGGCTGCGGGTGCGCTAGACGTGTTTCACACGCCGATCCAGATGAAGAAGAATCGGCCGGGAGTCCTGCTCACCGTGCTGTGCGCCGCGTCGGAGGCCGACCGTTTCACCGAGCGGCTGCTCCGCCACACGAGCGCGTTCGGGGTGCGTCGGACGCTGGCCGAGCGCCGCAAACTGAAGCGGAAGAT
>JBJTAU010000083.1:0-3354 GCA_046090965.1 Limisphaerales bacterium
GCCTAGGCGCTCTGCATTCGTCTAGCGCCACAACCTGTTCGCGACGGTGCTGCTGGCCGCCTGCCCGGCTTGTGCTGTGACCGCCGTCCACCGCCGTTGCGATGGCTGGGTCAAAGGTCTGACACCAGCTTGTGCTGCCCGGGCTGCTCGCCAGCAGGTCGTTTCCAAGCGGGCTTGAATTCGCGCCGCGAAACCGAATCATCCGCGCATGGCGAACTCGCAGAAGGAACAGGTGGCCGCGTTTTACGAGGCCCACCACAGCCGGGGCAAATACGATTACCTCTACGGCGGCGAGGATCGCAAGGAGCTGTTCATCAAACTCGTCGGCACCGGGAAGAACGTGCTCGAGGTCGGCTGCCGCGCGGGGAACCTCACGCAACATTTCGCGCAGGGGAACAAGGTGGTCGGCGTGGACATTGACCGCGCGGCGCTGAAACTTTTTGAGGAGCGGCTCGGCTGTCCGGGGCATTGGCTGGACGTGGATGACGAGCCGCTGCCGTTCCCGGACAAGTCCTTCGATGTCGTGGTCTTCTCCGAGGTCATGGAGCACGTGCGCTTCCCGCAGAAGGCGCTCGACGAGATCCGTCGCGTGCTCAAGCTGAACGGGCGGCTCATCGGCTCGGTGCCCAACGCCTTTCGCCTGCGCAACCGCCTGCGCTTCCTCGTGGGCAACCAATACGAGAGCGACCCGTCGCACTTGCGGCAATACTCCTTCTCTATTCTGCGTCGCGAGCTGGAGCCGCACTTCCGCGAGATCGAGCTGCACCCGGTCTCTGGCCACCTGCTTGGCGGCGGCAGCACGGGCATCCCGGTCTTTCCGTGGCTGCCGTTCCGTGTGCGGGCGCTGTTCGCCTTGGACCTGGTGTTCGTGGGCACGCCGAAATGAAGCGCGCGCTCATCCGCCGCCAATTCTCCGCCACGGGCGGCGCGGAGTTGTATCTCCAACGCCTCCTTCAGGCGCTCGTCAAAGGCGGCCACGAGCCGCACCTCTTCGCCGAGTCGTGGGATGGCCAGCTCGACGGCGTCCAGTTCCACGCCGTGCCCGTCGGCGGCGACCGTTCGATGCGGGCGACGCGCTTCGCCGACGCCGTGGCGGCTGAACTTAAGAAGCATGCCTTCGACGTGACCTTCAGTTTGGAGCGCACGCATCAGCAGGACGTGTATCGCGCGGGCGACGGCGTGCATCGCGTCTGGCTCCAGCGGCGGCAGCAGTTCGCCCAATGGTGGCGGCGTCCCTTCGTCTGCGCGGGCAGCTTCCACCGGAACATGATGAAGCTGGAGGCGCGCACGTTCGACCCCGCCAACACGCGCCACATCATCGTGAACTCCGACATGGTGAGGCGCGAGATTCTGGAGCACTTCCACTTTCCCGCGAACCGCATCCATCTCGTCCGCAACGGCATTGACCTTGAACGCTACCGGCACGGCCAGCGGGCAGTGACGCGCGAACGCTTTGGCATCAAGCCCGACGACACGCTGCTGCTCTTCGTCGGCTCCGGCTGGGAGCGCAAGGGTCTGCGCTTCGTGCTGCGCGCGTTCCACCGGCTCAAGGCCCCGCGCGTGAAGCTGCTCGTGGTCGGCAAGGGCAAGCCGCCCCTCGCCAGACCGGACGGCTGCATTTTTGCCGGGCCGTTGAGCGACGTGGAAAACGCCTACGCCGCCGCTGACCTGCTGGTGTTCCTGCCCATCTACGAGCCTTCGTCCAACGTCGTCGCGGAGGCGCTCGTGTCCGATCTGCCCGTCATCACCAGTTCGCTCACCGGCGCGAGCGAGATCATCACCCCGCGCAAGAACGGCACCGTCATCGCCGACCCGCGCGACACCGACGCCGTGGTTGAGGCCATCCGTTATTGGATTCTCCAGCGCGGTCAGGCCGAGATGCCGCCCAAGCACGAGCTGAGTCTGGCGCGCAACGTCGAGGAAACCCTCGCGGTGCTGGAGATGGCGGCGGCCGAGAAGCGCCGCTGACCTTGTGCGATGAAGCTCTCCTTCTGCCTCATCACCCTCAACGAGGAGTCCAACCTCCCGCGTTGTCTGCGCAGTTGCGCGGACCTCGCGGATGAGATCGTTGTGCTCGACTCCGGCAGCACGGACGGCACCGAGCGCATCGCGAAGGAATTCAACGCGCGCTTCGCCCATCAGGACTGGCTTGGTTACGTGGGGCAGAAGAACAAGGTATTGTCCCTCGCCGCGCACGAGTGGGTCTTCAGCCTCGATGCGGATGAAGAACTCTCCCCGGAACTGCGCGAGGACCTCCGGCGGCTGAAGGCCACCGAGCCGCCCGCTGAACTCAGCGGCTGGTCGCTCCCGCGCTGCGTCCTCTACGAAGGCCGCTGGATCCGCCACGGCGACTGGTATCCCGACCGCCTCGTGCGTCTTTTCCGGCGTGACCGCGCGCGGTTCGCCGGTGGCAAGGTCCACGAGCGCCTCGAACTCACCGGACCCATCGCGCGCCTCAGCAGCGATCTCTACCACCACTCCTTCAAAGACCGGGCCGACCACTGGGCACGCTGCGAAAAATACGCCCGCCTCTGGGCCGAGACGCAGCACGAGTTGGGCAAAACCGCCGGCCCGCTGGCACCGCTCACCCACGCGGCGTTCCGCTGGTTGCGCGGCTACGTGCTCAAGCGCGGCTTCCTCGACGGCCCGCAAGGCTGGCGCATCGCCGCCTTCTGCGCGCGGGAAGTGGCCTTGAAATACCGGCTCCTGCGCGAGTTGCACGCGGCCGGTGGCCGGAGCCGGTAGGCGGTCCCGGCCGCCCGAGGCCCGCGCACCCGTGGGCGGTTCACTCCTTCGTCACGACTTCGTCCAGGTTCAGGAGCAAGCTGCACAGCCCAGTCCAGGCGGCGTGCGCGACTGCGTCGAGCTTCTCGTTGCGCTTGGATTCGCCGACGGCGAGAAGTTTCAAGGCGGCTTCCTGGTCGCCCGCGTAGTGCGTGCGGAGGCGGGCCAGGCTCGCGGAGAGAACTTGCTTCTCCATCGCGCCGGGCTTCCGCGCGGTGGCGAGGCGGAAGGCGTGCTCCAACCGCGCGTCATCGGTCGCCTCGCCGGTGAGCAAGACGCGCTCCGCCATCGCGCGGGCGGCTTCGACGTAGGTGGTATCATTGAGCGTGGCGAGCGCGTGGAGCGGGGTGTTCGTGCGCGGCGTCTTCACGGCACAAGTCTGGCGCGCGGCCACGTCGAAGAAAATCGTTGGGCCGACGATGCGCCGCCAGTAGACGTAAACGCTGCGGCGGTAAAGCGCGTCGCCTTTGTCCTGCACGTAGCGCTTGTTGCCGAAGGTGGCGTCTTCCCAGATTCCAGCGGGCTGGTAGGTCTTCACCGGCGGACCGCCGAGCTTCTCGACAAGCAGGC
>JBJTAU010000084.1:0-4226 GCA_046090965.1 Limisphaerales bacterium
GGCGTCATCGAGCGCAGCGGCGCGGGCACCGAGCGTGGCGGCGAGCAGCGCGACAAGGGGAAGGAAGGAACGGAGTTTCATCTGCGGAAAAAGAGTGGTTAGTTCGCTGAGCTGCCGGCGGCTTTGCGTTTCTCGATGGCCTCGACGATTTTCTGCGCGTTCGCGACCATCTTGCTGTTCGGATACGAGGTGATGAGCTGGTTAAACTTCACGACTGCGTCATCGAGCTTCTTCATCTTCACAAGGCAGCGGCCGTAGTTGTAGAGCACTACGTCGATGAACTTGCTGTCCTGATACTGCTGGAGCGCCTCCTCGTAGAGGTCGAGCGCGCGCGTGAAATCCTCCTTGCTGTAATAATACTCGGCCATCTTCGACAGCGCGTCGCCGGCTTGGTTCGAATTCGGGAACTTCTCGAAGCAGCCTTTGAACGCGAGGAACGCCTCGTCGTAGTAAATCTTGTTCTTCTGGCCCGTGCCGAGTTCCTCGTAGCACTCGCCGATGGCGTATTGCGCGGCGGGCGCGAGCGGCGAGTTCTTCAACGCAGCGAGCCGGCGGAAGACGCCGATCGCTTCCTGAAACTTGCCCTGCTTCTGGCTGACCTGGCCCATCAGCAACAGCGCTTCATCCACGAACGGGCTTTCCGGGAAACGGCGCTGGAGTTCGAGGCACATCTGCGCGGCGCGGCCGAGATCGTCCATCGCGTAATAGATCTTCCACATCTGCACGTAGGTCTGTTCGAGGAGCCGTTGGTTGAGCGCGCCGTAACTGCGCGCGACCTGCTCGGTCTCGGTGAGCGCCTGCTTGTAACGGTCCTGCGACTGCTTCATCAGGCCGAGTTCCTTGTAGATGTTGCCGATGTTCTTGAGCGCCTCGCTGGTCTTGAGCGCGGTTTTGAACTTCAACTCCTCGTCGTTGATTTTTGCGTTGGCGACCTGGAGCGGATTCAAGTTGCCCTCGATTACTTTCGCAATCGTGCGGCGCGTGACGGGCTTCGCCTCCAGGCTCACTTCGTCGAGATACTCGATCTCCAGGATGTCATTCACCTGCGCGACGATTGCGGCCGGGTTCGGCGTGTCGCCCTGACGCGCGAGGGAAATGGTGCCGATGAAAACACCCGTGTGAACCGCTGTGCCGGGCGCCGCGCCGTCGGCGGGTTTCTCGACGAGCTTAACTTTCTTCTCGTCAATGACCTTGAACACCGGCTCGGCCTTCTCCGCCGCTTCGAGCGCCGCCTGAATGTTGCTGACGGGCTTCTCGGCCTTCTCGCTGTCGGGATTTTCTTCCACGACGCGCTTGGTGCGGACGATGACTTCGATCTCATCCGACTTGGCCGAGGTGTCGCGGTCCGAGTCGGAGACGAGCAGGAACGTGGGCTTGTCCAGCACCACCGCGCCGACGGACTCGGCGAACGCGCCGTCCACCACCTTCACGCGGGCGTTGCCAACGACCTTGATTTCCTTCACGCGCGGCACGTTTAGCTGCGCGTCGGCGGTTTGCTTGTCGACGTAAGTGACCTTGATCTTGTCCGTGCCGATGAGCTGCACGATGTTGTCGCCGGGCTTGGCGTCCCCGAGCTGCGTGCGGAGGCTGCCCATGAGCACGGACGCGCCGGGCGTGACGGGGAAACAGGTGACGGTCTCCTTGTCGCCGGAGCTGGTCTCGATGGTGACGACCACGCCCGCCTCGCCGGCCTGCGCGGATAGATCCTTGTCATCGATCTTCACGTAGAGGCGCTTGCCGGCGTCGAGCTTCTCGGCTTCCTGCGTGCTCGGATCGATCGAAGTGCCGACGTTCTTGAAGGCCTCGATCGCGTTGGCGAAGCGGCCCATTTTGAAATGCGCCTGGCCGATGTAGTAATACGCGTCGTTCGAGTAAGCCGTGCCGGGATACGCCTTGATCACCTTGCGGAGCTCGCCGAACGCCTCCTCGAACTTGCCCATCTCGAAGAAGCAAATGCCGACCTGCAAGCTCGCGTCCCCGCGCTGATCGATGTCCTTGTTCTCCTCGACCGCGACGCGCCGGAACTGGTCCAACGCGAGATCGAACTTCTTCTCCTTGAGATGCTGCTTGCCCATCTTGAGCCGCGCCAGGAAGCGCCAGCGCGAGACGGGATAGCGGTCCAGCACGGCCTTGTAGAGGTCCATCGCGGCGGACAACTCGCCCGCGTCGAACCGCGCGTCGCCCGCGTCCAGCAGCGCCTTGGCCTTCTTGTCATCCACCAAGTTCGCCGCGCCGCCGCCGACCTGCGCCAGCACGGGTTTGACACCACATACCGCGATCAAAAGCATCGCGCCGAGAAGCAATTTCTTAATCATCACAACGATTCGTTTTCCCCAGCCCAACGGGGAGCCTTGAGCCGACTAGCTCCCAGCAAGGCCTATTCAACTCCACACCGGACGCGGACACGAATTTCGCCCGAAGCTTTCACGTCCGCCAATAGTGCCTGTGCCTCACTTCCTTTTCCGCTGCCTCCGTTTCGCCTTGATCGGGCTGATCGCATCAACCGCGACTCGAACCTCGAATGCCTCGCCGTTGCTGTCCGCCGTCACCAATGACGCATTTGCTCTCCCCGCCTGCCGCCACATCACGGACACTCAGGCAGAGCAAGTAGATGCTTCGACCATCAGCGACCTCCTCGGCCTCGGGACGGCCAAGGAAACCGCCCCATCCCGCTCGGCACGATCCTTCAAACAGCCCGGCCTGCAATACCTGCTCGTTTTCAAGCAACCCACCGCCATCGGCACCGTGCTGGGCGGCGTGGGGGAAGTGCGCGTGCTCAAGGCTGGTGCGCCGTTCCCGCCCGAACCTTCGCGCGCGAGTGACTGGCTCGCGGTGGAAGTCCAGCCGAGCCAGTCCGCACCGCGGTTCGCGCCGTTCCCGCCGGGCACGCAGACGCGCGCGCTGCTCGTCGCCGTGCCGGCGCCCCGGGACACGCGGCAGTCGCCGTTCCTCCGCTTGCACGCGCCGCGCCTGGCCAATCACACGCCCGCCGCCGTGGCCAATGCCGAGACCGAGCACACGGCCAAATCGCAGTTCTCCCCGCCCTACACCCATGACGCCGGGCACGTCACGCGCGGCTACGGTGAGTGGGTCAACTCCGGCAAGGACGAGAAGGGCATCAACTCCCGCGCGCCCATCACCGAACTGGAACCCGCGTGGTTCGTCCTCTCGTGGCCGGACGCGCGGCGCGTAGACGGCGTGCTGCTGCAAGACAACTTCAGCGCCTTCGAGCTACAGGCCTTCACCGGGCCCGCTGGCATCAACGCCGCCGCTGCCACCGAGCAGGAGTGGAAGACCATCCGCCAGTTCAAGCTCACCCGCGACGGCGCGCGTCGCTGGCTTACCTTCGAGCCCGTGCAGACCCGCGCGCTCCGGCTGCTCATCACCAAGACCGACGAGGGTTCGGTCGCGCGGCTCGCGGGTTTCTCCGTCTTCGCCGACCTCGGCACGCAGCCCGCGCCGGCCATGGTCAAACCCGTCTCCAGCGAGCCGCCGGTGCAAATCAGCTACGACCTCGCGCAGGCCGGCAAGGTCACGCTCGTCGTGAACCGCACGGACGGCACGCGGGTCCGCAACCTCATCGCCAACACGCCGCAGCCCGCCGGCAAAAACACCGTCTCGTGGGACCTCAAGGACGAACAGGGCAACTACGTTTCGCCCGGCGATTACCAGTGGAAGGCCATCACACACCCGCCGCTCGAGCTGCGCTACGAGATGACGGCGTATCCGAACTTGAGCAGCTACTTCCCTGAGCGCCCCGCGTGGCTCACCAGCGCGAGCGGTTCCGGCGGCTGGCTCGCAGACCACACCCCGCCGCGCGCGGCCTGCGCGTGGGGCGACCGCGTGTTCCTGGGCGCGCCCGTCGCGGAGAGCGGCGTGTCGTTGATTGAGTGCGATCTCGAGGGCCGCAAGCACTGGGGCCATCCGTCCTTCGAAGCTTTCACCGGCTCGTGGATGCTCGCGACGGATGGGAAGACGGTTTTCAACATGGCCAACGCCGACAACTTCGCGAGGACCGGCATGGACAAAAAGACCGAGGCCATCTGGGCGGTGGACATCGAGTCCAAGAAGGTCCGCACGCTCGCGATGCTCCAACCCACCGCCGAGCGCAAGCGCGGCCTGCAAGGCTTCGCCGCGCACGACAACCAACTCTTCCTCGCCATCCACGCCACCGACAACTGGCTCAACAACGCCGCTGGCGCGGTGGACGTGGACCTCGCCAACTG
>JBJTAU010000085.1:0-4817 GCA_046090965.1 Limisphaerales bacterium
CACCGCGCCGGTTGATGGTCCGCGCCGAGCCGCCACAGTCCCGGCGGATAAACGGCCGTCACCATCGCGGCCTCAGGGCGCGCCATCGGGAGGGCAAGCCACCGCGTCGGAAAGCCAACCAGCTCCTTCCGCCAGTCAAAATGCTCCATCCGGCAGCTCGACGTCCCCGTCCGGCAGCCCGACGGTTCAAGCCGAAACGCCGACACTTCCCTCCGAGCCCCCGACGGCTCGAACCGAGCATCCGACAGAGCAGTCCCAGATCACCGCGCAGCAGTACGAGCCACCGAAGCCCACGTCCGAGACCCCGAGCCCTCGTTCGGAACTCACCGAGAGCCGCCCTGACTCCCCGCCGCCTGCGTCGGCCACCCCAGCCCCATCGGCCACCGCTTCTGCTGAACTTGCCCTCCCACCTGCAGCGCCGGCGCCGGAGCGGCCGCCCTACCGCAAGACCGGCATTCCCAAAAAAGATTTTCGCTCCCAGATGGATCGCCCGGCCGAGCGCCGCCCGGTGCGCCGCGACTACGACCAATACGAAGACCAGCCCTACGAGCGCCCGCGCCGTGACGACTTCCGCGACGGCCCGGCCCCGCGCCGCCCGGCCAGCCATCGCACCCCGGAGCAAATGACCCGGCTCTGGATGAGCGTGGGAGCGGAACACGGCGTCGCGCCCGGCGATGTGGTGGGCTGCATCCTCGGTGAAACCGGCCTGCCCTCGGGCACCGTGGGTGTGGTGGACATCCGCGAGCGCCACACCTTTGTGGACGTGGCGAGCGACAGCGCGCACGCCATCATCACCAAGCTCAACCGCACCGCCATCCGCGGCCAGCGGCTGAAAGTGAAGCTCGCCTGAGCGACTCCACCGAGTAGGGCCGCGTTGTCACCGTCCGTCGTCCCCCGTGTTTACTTTTGCCTTTTACCTTTTGCCGTTTGCCTTCTGCCGATGAGCGACTCCGCCCCCGCCCTCCTCACCGCCAACGAACTCGTCGTCGCCTTCAACGACCGCGTGATCCTCGACCACGCGACGCTCGCGTTGCACGAGGGCGATCGCGTCGGACTGGTGGGCCGCAACGGTGCCGGCAAGTCCACCTTCCTCAAAGTCCTCGCCGGCCAGCGCATTCCTGACAGCGGCGAAGTCGCCGCCCGCCGCGACCTCGTCGTGAGCTACCTCTCGCAGGAGTTCACCTTGGATCCGAAGAAGAACGTCCTCGAAAACATCCGCGACGGCGCGAGCCATGTCCTCGGCCTCATCGCGGAATTTGAATCACTGCCCGCCGACTCCAAACGGCACGAGCAACTCGAAGAACGCATCACCCAGCTCGACGGCTGGAACCTCGACAACCGCATCGAGACCGCCGTGTCGCACCTCGGCACGCCGCCCGGCGACCGCGACATCACCTCTCTCTCCGGTGGCGAAAAACGTCGCGTGGCCATGTGCCGCACGCTCGTCTCGCGGCCCGACCTGCTGATCCTCGATGAGCCTACGAACCACCTTGATCCCGAATCCATCGAGTGGGTCGCGGAGTTCCTGGAAAACTTCGGCGGCGCATTCCTCGTGGTCACGCATGACCGCTGGTTCCTCGACCGGGTGACGAACCTGACCGTCGAACTGGCCGAGAGCCGGTTCTTCTCCTACGAAGGTGGCTACACGGAATACCTGCTCGCCAAGGCCGAGCGACAGCGCGCCGAAGCCGTCGTCGAGCACAAGCGCCAGATGTTTCTGGAGAAAGAACTTGCTTGGGTTCGCCAAGGTCCGCGCGCCCAGCGCAGCAAGCAGAAGAACCGCTTCGAGCGCTACTACGAGACCGCCGCCCAGGCCGGACCGGTCGTCGAGGAAGACATGGAACTGGTCATCCCGCCGCCGCCGCCGCTGGGGAACCGCGTCGTGGAGTTGAACAACCTCGGCATCGCCTTCGCCGGGCGCACGCTCTTCCGGAATTTCTCGCACCTCTTCGAGAACGGCCAGCGCATCGGCGTGGCCGGGCGCAACGGCGTGGGCAAGACGAGCTTGCTCAAGGCCATCATCGGCGACCTCCAGCCCACCGAGGGCACGGTGAAGATCGGCCAGCTCACCAAGTTCAACTACGTGGACCAATCACGCCTGCAACTGCGCGAAGACCGCACCGTGTTGGAGGAACTCAGCGACGGCTCCGAGTTCGTCATCTGGGGCAACGGCAAACTCTCGCTCCGTGCGTATCTCAAGCGCTTCCTCTTCGCCGACGACCGCATCAGCCTGCCCGTGAAGTTTCTCTCCGGCGGCGAGCGCAGCCGGCTGTTGCTGGCGCGCATCCTGAAGCAGGGCGGCAACTTTCTCATCCTCGACGAGCCGACGAACGACCTCGACTTGAACACGCTGCGCGTGCTGGAGGAGGCACTCATCGCCTTCCCCGGTGTCGTGCTCGTGGTGAGCCACGACCGCTACTTCCTCAACCGCGTCTGCACCGGCATCTTCGCCTTCGAGGGCGATGAGCGCATCGCTTACAGCGTCGGCAACTACGACTACTATCAGGAGAAGAAGCAGCGCGCCGTCGCCGCCGTGGCCGCGCCTCGTGAGAGCGCGGCTAAATCATCCACCAACAAATCAGCCACGCTCTCACGAGACGTGGCCACGAGATCCTCGGGGAACAAACGCAAACTCAGCTTCAAGGAAACCCGCGAGCTGGAAGGCATGGAGAACCAAGTCTATGCCACGGAGGAGCAGATCGGCCGCATCGAAAACCTCTTCGCCGACCCGGAGTTTCACAAGACGCACGCCACGCAAACCAACGCGCTGCTGGCGGAACTCGCCGCACACAAGGAGAAGTTGAACCAGCTCTACAAGCGCTGGGAGGAGTTGGAAGCCATCAAGGCTGCGAGTTGACGGAGCGCGGCCATCAGGCCGCAGGAATAACCACCGGCCCGGGCGATCCGAGCACTGTGGTGCATCCGTCGCTTCCTGCGGCGTCAACACCGCGCTCCCGATTCACTCCAGCCCATACCGCTCAATCCACGCCTGCGGAATTGTCCCGAAGCTCAGGAGCCAGTCGTTGAACTGCTGCAAGCTCCAGCCGCGCCCGACCACGAGGCGTTGGCGAAGGCGCTCGTTTTCCAAGCGCCCGAGCCAGTAGCTCATCGGCACGGTGGGCGAGGCGGAATACCAGTTGATTTCCGCCTCGCTGCGCGCACGGGTAAAGCCGAGATGTTTCCGCAGGTGCGCGGCCGCTTGCTCGTAGCTGTAACGGCCCGTCTGCAACCGGAGGTCCACGAGGATGCGGTGCACGCGCCAGAGCGCGTCATGGAGTTGCTGGAGTTGCAGCCACGACGAGCGGTCAATGCGGAGGTCCGCCATCATTTGCTCGCACCAGAGCGTCCAGCCCTCATAGAAAACGGCGTGCGCAAAGAGGCGACGCCAGCGGCGCGGGTGGCGGTTCGCCGTGACGAACTGAAGGTGATGCCCCGGATACGCCTCGTGCGCGGCGGTGAGACTCAGGCCGAAGTGCTGCTGCCGCTCGGCGAGCTTTTCCGCCTCAGTGGTTTTGGTGAGGCTGAGGTCGTTCACCCAGAAGATGCCGCGCTGCCGTTTCTCAAACGCACCGGGCGACGAGTAGGCAGCGGTCGGATACAGGTGCCGCATGAACTCGGGCACGAGCCGGACTTGCAGCTCGTCGCCTTTGGGAAACGTCACGGCCTTCGCAGCACGGAAACCGTCCGCGACGCGCTGGGTCTCCGCGCGGTAAACGGCGGGCAGGTCGGTGCCCGGATTCCATGAGGCCCGCGCCTCGGAAATGATTTCCTCGACGGCGCGGCCCTTACCGAATTTTTTGCACGCCGCCTCCAAGAGCCCGCCCACCCGTTGCGCCTCGCCCAGCGCGAGCGATTCGATCTCAGCGAGCGAATAGTCGAGTCCGATTTGCTCGCGCACGCGACGCTGCATCGCTTCCGCGCCGATGGCGAAGGAACCTTCGGGAGCGAGCGGGCGCTTCATCACGGTGTCGTGATACTTCTTGGCTGCAAGCCGGACTGAGGAAACGAGAGCCGTTTCGGCGCGCGTGGCCGCCCCCTCACCCGCCCTTCGGGCACCCTCTCCCCCACTGGGGGAGAGGGCTAGGGTGAGGGGGCCTCGACAGCCCAAAAATGTTTCGATCGCATCGACAAGTGAGCTGGAACCCGAATAGGTCTGTTGCATCACCTTGCGCCAGACGCGCTCGGGTCGCGTGACCACGCCAGCGTCCTCGGCGAGATAACGCGGCGTGTCGCGCAGAAGGCCGAGGATGTTTTTGCGCGCGCGCGCGGGCTCGTCGTCACCACGCTGCAACTCGTGTTGGAGGAGATTTAGCACGAGGTCGAGCGCGCCCGGTTCCAGTTCGTGGCGCTGGCGCGCGAAATCTTCGCACTCCTTGTTCAACATGGCGCGCAAGGCAAGCCGGTCGAGGTGCTGCTCGCTGGTCAAGTCGCGCGGGTTGAGCGCGTCCAGCGAAGCGAGCGTCCGGCGGCGGCGCTGTTCCTGTCGCTGGAGATGCGAGCGCGTGGCGCGGTTGAGTTTCCCCTCGCCCTCGCGCAGGCCAGTGTAGTTGGCCCAGACCGGATTGTCCGCGAGCGCAGTTTCAAAGTGACGATCGAGGACGCCCTCGAAGGCGCGTTGCGTTGCATTCATGGGGCGCGAGTGAAGCGGAAGTGCGTGCAAAAGGCGACGCATTGCTTTACCTGTCCGCGCCGCGCGTGAACCTGCCGCCGCTCCATCATTTGCTCCGAGAGAATCCCGTTGTCGTGACGGGGATGGGTGCGTTCTGTGGAGCGGGAACCAATGTGGCCGAACTTTGGCAGGCGTCGCTGCGCGGCGA
>JBJTAU010000086.1:0-6652 GCA_046090965.1 Limisphaerales bacterium
TGGCCAGCGCACCTGCTCCAAGTAGGCCCGGCAGGCGGCTTCATCCGGGAACCAAGCGCGGAACTCACGGACCGTCTCAGGGTAATCGGCCATGCCGAAACACTACCAGCGGTGGTCGGGGGAACAATGTAAATAGCCCTACATGGTTAATGAAGGCGCTGCACTTTTGGACCGCCCTGTCACACTCGTGACCCCGTCTCACTTTTCGACCGGCGTTTACAGGCGATTCGGGAGGCCATTCGGGAGGCGCATCTAGCCAGCGCGGCGGGCAAGCTATTCCCCGTGGCCGGGTCAGCCCAGTCGGGACCAGGCGTGAGGGGTTTCCTTACACCCAAAGCGAGAGTTGTCGTGCCTGCACCTCATGCAGCCTTGCCGCCGTCACGCTGGGCATCGCGGAGCGAACCCCGAACTTCCGCGCCTCGTAGCTGGCGGCCGCAACAACTCCGCGCTGCGTGGGCGGTGAACCGACGAGGACCGGCTTGCCTTTGAGGCTCGGATTGTCCCGCTGCTCGACTGACGCATAGAAGGCGTCCATGTCGAGGTGCAGAATGACGCGGTGGCCGGGCCTCATTCGCCGCTCTCCGTCATCGCCGCTATCGTCTCCAGCGCGTTTCCTTCCAGGCGGTTGTTGACGAAGATGAACGCCTGTTTGCCCTGCTGCCGGGCGCGTTGCACCAACAACTTCCCGGCCTCCCGCGCTTCGGGGTTCACTTCCTTGACGCCCTTGTAGGGACTGAACTCCTTCACCGCCTCCTCGTAGCTACGCCCGGGTTTCAAGAGGAACCGCGCCGCAAGCAACCGGTCGCTCGTTTCGCTCGCCGGCAACCGCATCTGCTCCCCCACGGTCGGCATCTGCGACCAGTTGTTGAAGACATGAACGACTCCGTGGCGGCGGAGCACGGCGAGGTAGTCGGGTTGAAGCCAGTCCTTGTTGCGCAGCTCAACGCCGTAGTTCCAGCCAGCGGGCAATTGGCCGAGAAACCGGTCAAGGTCTGCCACGAAGTCGCGGCCGTGCTGGTAGTCGGTGGGGTAGAAGCGACTGAACTCGAACATGAGCAGGCCAATGTGCTGGCGGAACGGCTCGCAGGGCCGCAGGAAGGCCCGCTCGAATAACTCGGCGTTGAGGAAGTGGTCGTTCGGCTTTCCTGCCTTGATGCCGAACCGAGGCAAGTTGGTGAACCGCTTGAGCGTGATGTCGTCGGTGACCTTGAACCCGAAGCGGAAGTCGCTGGGCACTTTGCTCACCAGTCCGCTCAGGTATTTCTCCGACGGGAACTGGTAATAGGCCGCGTCCACGCACACGGTCTTGAAGACCTCCGCATACTCAGCAAGACAGTCTCGCTCGAACCGCGTCTCCGCGAACTTGCCCCGGTAGTGATAGCGTTGAGCATCGTAGAGCAGTCCAGTCCACCCAGAATACTTCCAGGAGCTTGTGCCGATGAAGATGCCCTCGGCGGCGAGCCGCTGGCAGGCGGCTCTCAGCCGGTCGCGGAAGGGATTGGTCAGGATGGGAAGTTCATCCCTCACGGCCGGGGTGAGAATGTGTGCTGGCCCGGCGGGCGGTGATAACCACCGGAAGTCGGCTCACTTTTTCTTGGCCACCCACGCATCCCATTGGGCGCGGTATTCCGCCGTCATCGGAGTGAAGGTGATTTTCACCTTGGGCAAGTCCGCCTTGAGCTTGGCGAGGTCTTCGGGCAAGAGCGCGACGTCCTTCAGGTCGAGCGTGGCGAGCCCGGGGATTTCTTTGAGGCGATTGAGGCCACCCGCGTAGGTGAAGACGGCAAACTCCAGCGAGAGTTTATTGAGCTTGGGGATGGTCACCAGGGAAGCGATGGCGGCATCGCTGAGCGTGGCATAACCCTTCGCCCACAGGCGCACGGACTCCAGCGAAGGATGGTTCTTGAGCAGCGCCACAAACTGGTCGCTGGCCGCGCCGTGCTTCAGGTCCACGCGCTGGAGCTTCGGGGCGGTGACAGCCTCAATGCAGAACGCGCCATCGCTGGAAAACACTTCCAGGGCCGGATGTGCGCCGAGCGCGCCCTTGGCCTCGGGCGTCGGCTTGGTGATGTGCAGGGTGTGCAGCGCCTTCAACGACTTCATCTCGCCGAACTTGGCGGCACCGGCTCCGGTGACGAGGGAGCCGTTCACCGTGACCATCTCGGGGTTCAACGGCACTAGCCGCGCCATGCCGGCATCGTCCAGCGAGGAACCGCTGAAGCTGAAGGCCCGCGGGCGGAGGGTGGCGATGGCCTCCCACTGCACGACGCTCAACGGCGTCTTGGAGTCCACGGTCAGCGTGAGGCCGACGGGCTTGCGGTCGGCGAGGGTCGCGTTGGCGGACTTGAGGACCTCAGGAAGTTCAGGCAGCCGGGCGGGTTTGTTCTGCGCGTGGGCGGCGTTGAACAGCGTGAAGCCGAGCAGAAGAGAGATAGGCAGGGAGGTGTGTGTCATGAGATGGAGAAAGGGCGCTATCGGCTGACCGTCAAAGTGGTTGGCTCCGAAGTGACCTTCAGCCCCGGAATCGTGACTACCCCGCTGGCATCGGCCCTGCCCTCGCCGCGCGCTGCACCAAAGGTCCATTTGAAAGTTTCGCCTGGCCCGAAGCGCGTGTTCTGAATCCGGCGCACCGACACGTCCGCCGTGGCTTCCTTGGGGATTTCGAACGTCGTCTTCAGCGTGGCCGGCGTGGCCAGGAAGAGCGACAGCTCCAGGCGGCCCTTGGTATCCGCGAGATTCTTCCAGCGGAAGAAGGCGTTGATCTGGCCGGTCGTCTTGCCTTTCACATCGTCCGGCCAAGGAAGCTTGCCGTTGCTCGAGGCATTGGCGAAGACGGGATAGGCCTCGTTCTTTTTGACACTCAGCCAGTCGAAGGTGTTGATCAGGTCGTTGACCTTCTCGATCGCGGCATGGTTGTTGGCGTGGCCGAAGGGGCCCCAGTAGAAATAGAGCGCATACTTCCGGTCGTTCATGGCCTTCACGAAGCGGTCGTGGCCGTTGGACCAGCCGTCGTTCTGCGCGGAGTAGTCAATCGCCACCGGCGGGTCGGGCAGCTTGAGCGTGGCCGGAATGGACTGGGGCGCGAAGCCCATGCGATGCGATGCGTGCTCAATGCCGGCGGGAACGTTGGCCTTGATCGCGGCGAACACATCCCCGTGCCGCAGGCCGAGGCCAAGCGTGCCGCTGCCGCCCATTGAATTGCCGCAGAGATACACGCGGTTCGGATCGTTCGCATACTTGGCCAGCACCCACTTGATCGTGTCCATCACGCGCCTTTCCGCCGGGGAGGTTTCGCTGCCGGAGTTGCGCTGGGTCAGGCCAGCATCGCCCACGTGCATGCCGCCCCACCACCAGTCGCCCTTGTTTGCGCGGCAGTCGAGATACAGCGCGTAGTGGTCGTCCGGCGAGCGGTAAATGTCGTGGTTGCCGACGGTGCGCGTGCATTTCAAACACGAGATCACATCGTGGCCTGCGGAGTGCAGCACGACATAGAGCGGCGCGTTTTTGCGCTCGGTCTTGGGATGGACCACGATGAAGGTGTCCTGCTGCGGCTGCTTGTAGCCCCACTCGGGCCGCACGCCATGCTGGAAGACTTCCACGGGCCGGCCGTCAATCACGAGATCATCGAAGGTCCCTGCCTTTGGCTTGGGCGCGGCATCGGCCGGCCACTCGCTCTCCGCTGCCAGCAAGGGGAGCGCGGACGTCAGCAGGAGACCGAGCACCGTGGAGAGCATTCGGTTCATAGTCTGGTCAGTTGTCGGAGATGCGCATTGCCGGCAGGCACCCGGGCTAATTCTTCGGCTTGTTCTTGATCTCGAAGGTGCGGCGGATGGCGCGCAGTTCGGTCCAGATCGCCGTGGTTTCTTCCCGGGCTTTGGGTGAAGTGCAAACAAACAGATAATCCCTCGCGGCGGCGGAATCGCTCCATGTCTGAATCTCGAAGTGCAGCACCTGCGGCTTCCCCGTGGCGAACGGCTCAACCCAGTCGAGCTCGCCCGCGTATTGCGTGACCTGCGTTGTGGGCGGGAGCTGCGCCGGTGCGCCGGTGGCTGGCTTCGCTTGGTCCAGCTTGAAGGTGAACTTGCTGGCTTCCACCGTCCGGCCCCGGCTCTTCGAGACAGATTCGGCCAGCCCCTGATAGTAAACGAGGATTTCCCGCTGGATGACTTCTCGCGAGAGCTCCTGATCTTTCGCGACCGAGAACACGAAGGCGTAGGAGAAAAACGAATCGGACTGTGGCTGGAACATTCCGGGGGCAAACCGAATCTCCTCAATCCCCTTGAGCTTCATCGCCGGGGCGAAGCCCGGCGGCACGGTGATGCGCTCACCCTTCCAACTGGTTTTGAAAACGAACGCCTCGCCGGCCTCGCCGACGGGTGCCGATTTGCCTGTCGCCTCCGCAGCGACAAGCGGGCCGCTCAATCCGGCCAGGAGGTTGAGGCACAAGGCGAGCACCAAGTGCCTCCGAGAAAGTTTCATGCGTGACCGGGAGACTGCGTCACTTGCCGACGGCGAACAAGTGTCTATTGCCTCGCAGATACAGGGTGCCGTTCGCGAGCGCGGGCGTTGCCATGAGGGGTTCACCCACGGGATTGGTGGCGAGAAGTTTTAGCTGGGGGCCGGCCTGGATCACGAACACGAGGCCGTCTTCCCCGGCGAGGTAGATTTTCCCATCGGCAGCCACGGGTGACGCACTGAATCCGAACGACCGATGCGGCACGCGCTCCTGATAATGCTCGGTGCCGGTCTTCAGATCGTAGCAGCCGAGGAGGCCGTCGTTGTTCAGGACATAGAGTTGACCGCGGTAGATCAACGGCGTGGGCATGTAGCCGCCCCGCCGGGTCTTGCTCCATGCCACGAACGCGTTGCTGGTCGAGTTGCCTTGCAGGGTGATGTCGCCGGCCGCGCCGGGTCGGATGGCGAAGACAGGTCGCTCGGGGGCGCGCCCGCTGGCGACAATGACCAAGCCCTCGCCAAATACCGGCGTGGGCGCGGTGATCTTGGAACTGCCACCCAGCCGCCAGAGCTCTGCACCGGTCGCAGGATCATAGCCCCGGATGAAGTTGGAGCCGTTGGTCACAAACTCCTCGCGCTGCTTCCCGGGGACCACAGTGGGCGTGCCCCACGACGGCAGTTCCTCGCGGAAGGTTTTCCAGACGGTCTTGCCCGTCTTCAAGTCAGCCGCGAGCAGAAAGGATCCCTTCTGCTGGTCGCACTGCACGATGACCTTTCCCGCATGGATGATGGGCGAACTGGCTGCGCCCCACTCGTAGCTGGGCAGGTCATAAGCCCCGACATCGATCCGCCCGAGGTCTTTCTTCCAGAGGAACTGACCTTGGACCGTGTAGCAGAAGAGCCCTTCGGAGCCAAACAGCGCGACCACATGCTCGCCGTCGGTGGCGGGAGTTGAGTTCGCGTAGGACGACTTGATGTGCCGCTTGTCCTTTGGGTTGCCCTTGGTGACAGAGGTTTCCCAAAGCCGATTTCCGTTCCGCGGGTCGAGGCAGATGATGCGCCAATCCTGCTCGGATCGGTCGCGTGATGCCTCCCCGGAACCGTAGAGGCAGGGAGTGAATGAAGCGTCGCGCGCCGCGCTGACGGCGGTGGTGACAAACAGCCGGTTACCCCAGATCACCGGACTGGAGTGGCCTAACCCGGAAATCTCCACCTTGAAGCGGACGCCCTCGCCCCGCTCCGCATCCCAGCGCTCAGGCCAAGCCTGCCCGTCCGCCACTCCGCTGGCGTTGGCTCCCCGGAAGGACGGCCAGTTGTGTGCCGTCTCAGCCGCTTGCAAAAACGGGGTCAGGCTCAAGCCCAGCAGGATTCCAGAGCTGATGAACCACTTCCTCCGGCGAGAAGTCACCTTGTCAGAGCATAAAGCTTCAGCGGCGAGGCGCAGGGTTGAGAACATCTTCGTGAAGCAAACCGCCGGCTGGATCGAAACGCAAGCCATCCACCATGTCGAAGGCTCAGAAACCATGCGAGTCAGACGGTCGCGGTGAGTTGTCCCAGAGTGATCGGCGCTCAACGTCCGGCAATGGCAGCAAACCAGTTTCAATCTTGGCGGCTAGCTCGGCGTCACACGTTGCCAACCGAATGAAGCGCATTATCTCCTTCGTCACCGCCCTGCTGTTGGCCGGTGCCGCCCTTCAGGCGCAAGAGCCGGAGACTCCGATCTCTTTGGAAGCAGCCAAAGAACTCGGGCGCGAAAAATCCGGTTTTTTGAAAGCGACCAAGGAAGTCACGCGGGGCTCCGGCTCCATTCCCCAGGCGAACGTCGCTTTCTTTCAAAAGTCGGTAGGGCCGATCCTGAAAAAGAACTGTCTGGCCTGTCATGGTCCCGAAAAGTCCAAGGGCAGACTGCGCATCGACCAACTCAATCCAGACCTGGTAGCTGGCCCGGACGCGGAGCGGTGGCGCGAGGTGTTCAACGCCCTCAGCAAGTCGGAGATGCCTCCCAAGGACGAACCGGATTATGCGCTCGCGGATGCGGATCGCCGACGCATCGTCGATTGGCTCAGCGGGGAACTCAACACGGCGTCCCTCGTCCGCCGCAACAGCGGGCTGCACTCGTCCTTTCGGCGGCTGACGAATTACGAATACAACTACGCCCTGCAGGATCTGTTGGGGCTCGCCTACCCCCTCGCGAACA
>JBJTAU010000087.1:0-6800 GCA_046090965.1 Limisphaerales bacterium
CGATCGAAAAGACACGCTCCCTGAAGCTGCTCGCCGAGGCGGGCGAAGCGGACCGCCGGGCCGCCCTCGAAGACCTGTTCTGGAGCCTCCTGAGCAGCAAGGAATTCCTGTTCAGCCACTGATCGGCCGGAATTCGAGATTGTTCCCGCGGCTGCGGCGGCGTATTGCTTGCCCCGCTTCATCCTGTGTTGGCCCTGCTGGAACATCTGAACGAAAACGCCGGCGCGTATGCCGTCGTCGTGGGCGGCCTCGTGCTGGCGATGCTGGCGTGGTCGCTGGCCGTGCAACTGCAGCAGTTGCGGAGCTTGCAGGACTGGGAGGAGGAGCGGCGGGCGGCCGAGCGGCAGCGGGCCGCGCTCGAGCAGGCCCGCGCGGCGAGGGAGGAGGCGCAGTTGGCCGAGCGCCTCGAACGCGAGCAGACCGTCCACCAGTCGCGCGAATCCATCGCGGAGGCCAGCGCACTGCTGCACCAGCTTAAACGCCAGTTCGGATGAATCACGATCTCACCCGCAAGCTGGCCATTCTTCAGGCCACGGCCGCGAACCTCCGCGAGACCAGTCGCTCGTTCACCGATCAGGCGGATATGTATGCCTACCGGCAGTTCCAGATGGAGCTCGCGGATTATCTCGGCCAGCACCGCGCCGCGGGCGACATCCCCCACGAGCCGGACTCCTATGTGCGCGGGGAAATTGACCGGCTGGAAGGAGTCCTCCAGCCGCTGGCCAAATTCGTCGAGGCCCAACTCGAACTGGGCAAGGCCACGCTCGCCGCGAAGCCGCAGTCACTCTCACAAGGACAGGTCGCCGAGTGCAAGGCGGCGGCGGACGCGGCCTTCGCTTCGCTCGTCGAGCAACAACACCAGCTCGCGGCCGGGTTTCTCAACAAGGACCTGTCCGTGGAGGAAAGCGGTGTGGACCTCGCGCCTGACCTCGTCGCCTTCTGCAAATTGGCACGCCCGCAGTCACCGCTGCTCACGCCGGACCGCGCCGGGCTGTGCCAGTTCGCCCAGGGCGATGGGCCGCTGCACGCCGCCGTGGTCGTGCGCCTCGAAGCCGTGCGCGCGCGGTGCGCCGAATTGCTGAAGCTGCATGCCGAACAGGCCGTCACGCTCCAGCAGGCGCACGCGCTGGCGGAAGCCGGCGACTTCGCGCGTGCGGCAGCGCTGCTTGACGGCCTGAACCGCGTCTTCACCGACCTGCCGTATCATCAGGTCAGCGAAGTCATCGACGGCTGGCGCAAAAACCTCACCGAGGTCGAGGAGAAGTTCACGCGCCTCCGCCAACTGGTCGAAGCCCCGTGGCGTGCGCCCTTCGCCCAGCCGTGGAAGGTGCCGGCGCGACGGGCCGAGTTGGCGGAGAAGGTCCAGCAGTTCCACGATTACCTGACCAAGTTCCACATCGGCCTCGAAGCGTGGAAGAACTCTGACTTCGCCCGGGACGGCCATTCGTTGTTCAAGCGACTCGCAGCGCAGGTGGATGGGCTGCGCAGCGACCTGGTGCGGCGGTGCGACGGGGCCCGCACCCGGGCCATCGCGGAATTGGCGGCCACGGTGGTCTGCGCGGCGCTGACGGCGACCTTCGCCCGGCAACTGCTCCCGGTGCTGACGCCCGTGGCCGTGCTGGCCGCCTTGCTGATAGCCGCGCGCGCGGCGCATCGCCGGCTGGGCACCCGGACGTGCGTCGTGTTCAAACTCGAAGACGATGGGCGGGCGATCGAGGACGTCGCGCACGCGTTCATCCGGCTCAACGGCGAACCCGTGCGCTCCGGCGCCGCCGTCGCGCCGGGCAGTTACCAGCTCACCCTGGACCCCGGCCTCTTCGAGCCACTGACCCGCACGATCACGGTCCAGTTCGGCCGGCGCAACAACTTGGGCGCCCTCGCAGTGCGCCTCAACCGCGAGGCCCACACCAACTCCCTTGGCCAGCGCTTCCTCCCCGTGCCGGGCGTCGCAGCGCTGTTCGGCGTCTGGCCCGTGCGCGTGCAGGACTACGAGCTGTTCGCACAAGAGACGCAGCACAAATGGGCGCGGCCCAAGTTCCGGCAGGACCCCGCGCACCCCGCCGTGAACGTCAGTTGGGACGACGCGCGCGCGTTCTGCCACTGGCTCACGGAGAAGGAGCGTCGCGCGGGCCGCCTCGGCGAGCGCGACGAATACCGTCTGCCCACCGATCTCGAATGGAGCGCCGCCGTGGACCTCGGCAAGGAAACCGGCGCAACGCCCGCCGAACGCGACGGCCAGATCCGCGACGTTTCTCCGTGGGGCAAGGAATGGCCGCCGCCGAAGAATGTCGGCAACTACGATGCCGAGTTGCGACGCGATAACTTCGACTACACCTCGCCCGTAGGGAGTTTTCCCGCGAACAAGCATGGCTTGCACGATCTCGGCGGCAACGTCTGGGAGTGGTGCTCCGACTCCTACGACGGCAAGGCGGACTACCGAGTGCTGCGCGGTGCCTCGTGGCACAGCGCGAAGCCGCACACGCTGCTTTCCTCCGCCCGGCTGTTCAACTCCCCCGGCCACCGCGTGGACATCGTCGGCTTCCGCTGCGTGCTCGATGCACGACGGCCCAGCCCCGTCTTCAACTCCCGCGAAAAGACCGCCAGCGAACCCGCTCCGCCCGCCACCACTGAACCGCCTGCCAACCCCGGCGCCTAAATCGCGACGCGCTCGGCGACAAACGGCGCTCCCGCGTTGCCGAACCGGCTCACCGCCGTGACGGCGATGACTTCGGGTAGCGCCGAGTTCCCCCCAACCAAGGTGCGCGTGACCTCACTGCCCGGCAGGAGTTCCGTGCGCCACTGGCCAGTGTAGCGCATTTGCACGAGCCACCAGCCCGGCGCGCTGTTGTCCGGCAGCGCCCAGCGGAAGACGGCCGTGGTCTGCTTCGCGTCCTGCCCGAAGGCGACGATGGGTTTGGCCGGCACGGCCTTCTCCAGCCACGGCGAGGCGGGGATGAGCGCCGGCGTTTGGTTGACTTGCCGCACGAGCTTGTCGGCGAGGCCGTCGCGATTTTGAAGGAGCGCCTTGATGCTCCATTGCAGGCTGCCGGTCGCGCCAGATTGCGCACGGATGAGCTGAAGCTGCTTGATAATTTCCTCCGCGCGCCGGCCGTCGGGCGCGATGGTGGCGGAGGAAAGGCCGGGCCAGAGGTGGCGCGTGGCGCCGTTTTGCGCGGCCCACCCCTTGAGCAGCGTAGGAAAGCTTTGCTCCGGCGCGTCGATGCTCCAGTAGAGCTGCGGCGCGAGATAGTCCACCCAGCCGGCGCGGAACCACTTGAGCGAGTCGGCGAAAAGCTCCTGCGTCGCGTCCATGCCGCGCACACCGGGCGGGTTGCCGGGCTTCCAAATGCCAAACGGGCTGATGCCGACCTTCACCCACGGCTTCTCGGCCTTCACCGCGGAGTAGAGGCGCTGCACGAAGCGGTTCACGTTGTCGCGCCGCCAATCGTCGCGCGCGAGCTTCCCGCCGGACTGCCGGTATTTGCGCCAACTCGCGTCATCGGGGAACGGGATGACCTGCTTCGCGGCGGTCTTCTCGGGATAAGGGTAGAAGTAATCGTCGAGGTGGATGCCATCCACGTCGTAACGGCGCGTGACATCGAGGATGACGCGAAGCGAGTGCTCGTGCACGGCGGCCTCGCCGGGGTCGAGCCACTGGAGCGAACCGTATTTGCGAACAAGTTCGGGCCGCGTCTTGCTGATGTGCATGGCCGCAACGGCGCTCTTCGCCGACGTGTGCCGCGCACGGAAAGGGTTGAACCACGCGTGCAACTCCAGCCCGCGCCGGTGCGCCTCGGTGACGGCAAAGGCCAGCGGATCGTAATACGGTTCCGGCGCGCGGCCCATCGTGCCGGTGAGGTATTCGGACCACGGCTCCAGCTTCGAGGCGTAGAGCGCGTCGCAAGCGGGGCGGACTTGCAGGACGACGGCGTTGAGGCGCACGGCGAACGCCTTGTCCAGCAACGCGAGCAACTCGGTTTGCTGTTGTTGTGTGGTAAGGCCGGCCTTCGACGGCCAGTCAATGTTGCCGACGGACGCGACCCAGGCACCGCGAAACTCGCGGGGCAGCGCCGGCGGCAACTCTTTCGACGCGACATAGCCCGCGCCCGCCGCCCGCGTCCGGAACGCCGGGGCGAGGAGCAGCAGCGACAGGAGCGCGCGGCGGTTCACGAGGAAAAGCTAGGCCCGATGTCGCCCGCTTGAAAGCTTGTTGAAGCGGCGGCCTTCCGCCATAAGTTTGCCCTGCGATGCTGACGGACCGCGGATTCTTCGGGCTAGCCGTGCTGCTCTACGGGGCGAGCGCGGCGTGGTCCTTTTTCATCTGGCGACGCGGCTTCCGGCAGGACTCCCGCTGGCAATACCTGCTCCTGCTCGGCGCAGCGCTGCTGCACACGGTGGCGATGGCGAAGCGCGGCTTCAGCCTGGAGCGCTGTCCGGTCAACAACCTTTTCGAGGCCACGATGTTCAGCGCGTGGACCATCGTGGCGGCTTACTTGGTGATTGGCGCGTGGCACCGACTGCGCTTCCTCGGGGCGTTTGTCTCGCCGGTGCTGTTTGCGATGGGCGTCTTCGCGTTGATGCCCGCCCTGGACGTGAAGGGACCGCGGCCGGACTTCTCCGGTGGGTTGGTGAGTCTGCACGTCGCGCTCATCCTGCTGGCCTACGGCGCGTTCGGTCTCGGGTCGGCGGCGGGCGTGATGTATCTCACGCAGGAGCACGACCTGAAATTCCACAAGCTGCGCGCCCTCGTCTCTGCGCTGCCGTCCATCCAAGGGCTGGAACTGGTCATCGGACGTTTTCTGCTCTGCGGGGTGGTGCTGCTGGCGGCGGGCTTGTCGCTCTCGCCGATGCTCCTGAAGCAGGCGCAGGCCGCCAATCCGCTCGCCGACCCAAAGGTGCTCTGGTCGGGCTTCGTGCTGCTGCTCTACGTCGGCCTCCTGGTCGCGCACTGGCGGTTCGCGCCGGGCGGCCGCAAGTTCGCGTGGGGCGCGGTCGGGAGCTTCGCCTTCGTGCTGCTGACCTTCTGGGGCTTCAACCTGCTGTCGGGAATTCACAATCCATGAGGGGACGTGACATGTGGCAGGTGACAAGTGACAGGGCGCGCGTTGAACACCGCGCCCTCGCACCCATCACCACGCGCCGCTTGTCACCTGTCACCCGTCACCTGTCACCTGCCTGATGTCCATCGTCGCCCTTGGCCTCAGCCACCACACCGCGCCCGTCACGGTGCGGGAGCGGTTTGCCTTTGCCGAGGCCATGGTGCCGGACGCCACGCGCAAGCTGCGCGAGTCCGGCGTCATCGAGGAAGCGGTGATCCTCTCCACTTGCAACCGCGTCGAGCTTTACGCCGCCACCAGCGTGGAACCGCGCGCGGCGCTTACGGAACTGCGGCGCTTCCTCCTCGCGCACCACCACTACACCGAGCCGCTCGGCTCCGAACTCTACGAACTCGGCGAACCGCATAGCATCGAGCATCTGTTCAAGGTCGCCGCCGGGCTCGACTCGATGGTGCTGGGCGAGACGGAAATCCTCGGCCAACTCAAGCAGGCCTACGACCTTGCGCTCAAGCACCAGCACACGGGCCGGCGGCTGAACAAGGCGTTCCAGTCCGCGTTCAACGTGGCCAAGAAAATTCGCACCGAGACGAACATCCAGCGCGGCAGCGTGTCCGTGGCGTCGGTGGCGGTGGAATTGGCCGAGAAGATCTTCGACACGCTCAAGGGCCGCACCGTGATGGTCATCGGCGCGGGCGACACGAGCGAGAAGACCGCGCGCGCGTTGCTGAGTCGCGGCGCGCACAGCGTCATCGTCTCGAACCGCTCGCACGACCGCGCCGAGGCGTTGGCAAAGGAACTGGGCGGACGGGCCGTTCACTTCGATGAGTGGCACCAGGAGTTTGCGGCGATTGACATCATCATCAGCAGCACGAGCGCGCCGCACTACGTCCTGACGCGCCAGAAGCTCGCGCCGCTACTCGCGCTGCGCCACGCGCGCCCGCTGCTGCTCGTGGACATCGCCGTCCCGCGCGACATCGAACCGGAGGTCAACTTCCTTGACGACGTTTACCTCTACAACGTGGACGATCTGCAGACGATTGCGGACGATTACATGAAGTTGAGGAGAGATGAACTCGCAGCGTGTGAGCGGATTGTGCAGGAGCGCGCGGCGGCGTTGTTGAGCGGGGTTGGTCGCGGAGCGGCTTCCGCAGGGGACGGCTCGTGGTGCGTGGTGCGTGGTGCGTGAGGGCGATATGACGTATCACGATTGGCTCGCTACGGTGCCGACGGCGTTCACAGGCGACCCGGTGTGGAAGGTGGAGGCTTACCGGCTCGCCATGTTCGCGGCAGACTTGGCGTGGCATGACTCGACCAAGTTGCTATCCGACAAGCGCACCCTCGGGTTGGCCGGCCAATTGAACCGGTCGGCGGGCGGGGTGCCGAGTGACATAGCGGAGGGTTACAGCCGGCAGTCGCACAAAGACCAGGCGCGCTTTTACGAGTATGCATTGGGTTCGGCACGGGAGTCGCGCAACTGGACATACCAGGGCCGCCACATCCTTACTGAGCGCGTCACCGGCCATCGGCTGGAACTCTATTCCCAGATTATCCGGCTCTTGCTGACCATGATTCCGAATGAGCGAGCTGCGGCGCTTCGCGAGGAACCGGCTGAAGCCTATTGCCTGACTGCCCTGCTCAACGCAGCGGTTCCTTTCGCCGACCCGCCTCCGGCCACGCTCGCTCACGCACCACGCACCACGAACCACGCTTGAAACCTTTTGTCATCGCCACGCGCGGCAGCGC
>JBJTAU010000088.1:0-3167 GCA_046090965.1 Limisphaerales bacterium
CGCGGCGGATGGGGTCCTCATCGTGCTCGACGACGAGGACGGAATTGCCGAGGTCGCGGAGGCCTTCGAGGGTTTTGAGGAGGCGCTCGTTGTCGCGCTGGTGCAGGCCGATGCTCGGCTCGTCGAGGATGTAGATGACGCCCACACGGCCCGCGCCAATCTGCGTCGCCAACCGGATGCGCTGCGCCTCCCCGCCGGAGAGCGTGCCGGACTCGCGGTCGAGCGTGAGGTAGCCGAGGCCGACGTTCTTGAGGAAGCCCAGCCGCGCGCGAATCTCCTTCACCAGGTCGCCGGCGAGCGTGCGCTGAAAGTCCGTGAGCGGCAGCGACGCGAAGAAAAGGTCAGCGGTGTCCACTGAGAGTGCGCAGACATCGGCGATGGAGAGGCCGGGGATGGGAAAGTGATTAGTAATTAGTGGTTGAGTAATTAGTCCCGAGGCGGCGGCTTGCTCGGCGGTCGGAACTCCCTCCGCGCCCGACTTATTACTAATTACTAAACACTTCTCACTCCCCCCGCCCAGCGTCACCGCCAGCACCTCCGGCCTCAGCCGCTTGCCCCCACAAGCATCGCAAAACTCCGGAGCCATGAACGCCTTCAGCCGGTTGCGCGTGAACTCGCTCTCGCTCTCGGCGTAGAGGCGTTCGAGGTTCTTCAGCACGCCCTCGAAAGGCCGCGTGATTTTGCTGACCTTGCCGGCGCGCAAGAAGTTGAAGCTCACTTCGTCCGCGCCGCTGCCGTGCAAAATGGTTGTCCGAAACTCCTCCGGCAGCGCTTTCCACGGCGCATCCATGCTCGCCGCGTAGTGCGCGCAGAGGCCGCGCAGCAGCGCCTTGTAATAGACAATCATCCGCTTCCCGCCGCGCCGCCACGGCAGCACCGCACCGGACTCCAGCGACTTCTCCGCGTCGGGCACGATGAGCGCGGGGTCAAAGACCATCTTCTGTCCAAGGCCGTGGCAGACCGGGCACGCGCCGAACGGCGAGTTGAACGAGAAGTGCTTCGGCTCCGGCGGGTCGAACGTCGCGCCCGTAGCCGGGGAATACATGCGGTTCGAGAGCAACGCTTCGTTCCACGTCGCGGAGTCGAGGGTCGAGGGTCGAGGGTCGAGAATCGAAGCGGTCTTGCCCTCGACTCTCGACTCTCGACTCTCGACCGGCTGCGGCGCCTGAGACAGCACGAGCAACTTCCCATTCCCCCACTTCAGCGCCGTCTCGACCGAGTCCGCGAGGCGCACGCGGACCTTGTCATCAATCACCAACCGGTCCACGACGACTTCGATGGTGTGCGCAGCCTTCGGGTCGAGCTTGATGCGGACGTTTGCGGCGAGTTCAACGAGTTCGCCGTCCACGCGGGCGCGGACGAAGCCATCGCGCGCCAGCCGTTCAATCACATCACGGAACTCGCCCTTCTGTTTCTCCACCACCGGCGCGAGCAACATCACTCGCGTGCGCGGCGGGAGCGACGCGATTTCGTCCACGATGTCCGTCGTCGTGCGCCGCGAGATGGGCTGGCCGCTGACCGGGCAGTGCGGTTGCCCGACGTGGGCGAAGAGCAGCCGCAGGTAATCGTAAATCTCTGTCGTGGTCGCGATGATGGAGCGCGGGTTCGAGCCGGAGCTGCGCTGCTCGATGGCGATGGTCGGCGAGAGTCCTTCGAGGTAGTCTACGTCCGGCTTCTGAAGCTGGTCGAGGAACTGCCGCGCGTAGGCCGAGAGGCTTTCCACATACTTGCGCTGGCCCTCCGCGTAGATGGTGTCGAACGCCAGCGACGATTTGCCCGAGCCAGAAAGGCCGGTGAGCACGACGAGCTTGCCGCGTGGAATGGCGAGCGAGACAGCCTTGAGGTTGTGCTGCCGCGCGCCGCCGATGCGGATGAAGTCCGTGGCCATGATGCCGAATTTCGCTTCGCGAGTAAGGGCCAAGGATAATCATCGGGCCGGGTGATGCAAAGACCGGACGTGGAAAATCGCGACCGCGCGCTCAGGCTGGCTCGGAGGGTCTCGGTGCATCGGCACCGTTGAACGGGCGGAGCATCCCATGCCAGCCAGACGCTCGCATCGGGATGGTGCCCCCGCACGGAATTGAACCGTGATCCATCGTTTAGGAAACGATTGCTCTATCCATTTGAGCTACGGGGGCAACGCCTGGGGCGTGTGCGGCGGACCGGAAAAATATGCGCAAACACGATCGCCTTGGCCAGTCCCAATCCCGCGCCGTCCGCAGAGCCGGTGCCTGAAACGCGAAGGGGTTCACCATCAACCCGGACGCTCCCTTGCAATTTCCCGCGGCCTACAGGACAAACGCGCGTGCTTGTTTTCCTCAATGGCGAAATCGTCCCGGCGGAAGAAGCCGTCGTCTCCGTATTCGACCGCGGCTTCCTCTACGGCGATGGGTTGTTCGAGACCTTCGCCGTCATCGACGCCATCCCCCTGCGCTGGGACGCGCACTGGCGCCGGCTCACGGCAGGCGCGGCCGCGCTGCGGCTGAAGCTGCCGTTCGACTCCGAATTTCTTCGCGACCAAGCCATCGAGCTGTGTTGGGCGAATGAATTGGAGGAACCCACCTTGCGCCTCACCGTCTCGCGCGGCATCGGCGAGCGCGGCTACTCGCCCCGTGGCGCGGATGAACCGACCGTCGTGATGAGCGTGCATCTCTCGCCGCTTCACACCGAGCGCGCCGCGCAAGTGAAGCTCCACACCTCCTCCCATCGCATCTCCGCTGACGATCCGCTCGCCGCGCACAAGACCGCGAACAAACTACTTCACGTTCTTGCCCGCGCTGAGGCGGACGCCGCCGGTGCCGACGAAGCCTTGCTCCTCCACTCGCGCGGCGAACTCGCCGAAGCCACGAGCGCCAACCTCTTCTGGCTCGAAGGCAACGCGCTGCACACGCCGCCGCTCACCGCCGGCGCGCAGCCCGGCATCACCCGCGCCGACGTGCTCGCGTGGAGCCGCACCAACCAGATCACCGCGCACGAAACCTCCGCCGACCTCACGCGATTGCGCGCGGCCAACGGAGTTTTTCTCACGTCGAGTGCGTGCGGCGTCGTCGAGGTCGTTGCATTGGATGGCCAACCGCTGGCCACCTCCCCATTCACTCAACGCATCCGCGACGCGCTGCTCGACCTCTGGCGTGCCGAAGCAGAATCGCATCGAATGAAATCGTAAC
>JBJTAU010000089.1:0-3058 GCA_046090965.1 Limisphaerales bacterium
ATGACATTCCACGCGCAGGCTGAAGCCTGCGGCTACGGCTTACGCCGCCGCCGGGATCATCCCGCTCTGGCGCGCGTAGTTGAAGAGGCCGCCGGCATCCACCACCGGGCGCACGTCGCCAAGGGGCTTGAAGGAATGCACCTTGCCGGTCGCCTGCACCGTCACGGTCTGCGCGTCGAGGTCCACGGTCACGACCTCGCCGGTCTTGAGCACGTCACACAGGCGCGTGGTGAGTTCGCAGGGATACAGCTCGCCGGTGGCGACGCTGTTGCGGAAGAAAATGCGGGCGAAGCTCTCGGCCAGCACGACCCGGCAGCCAGCGGAGCCGAGCGCGATGGGCGCGTGCTCGCGCGAGCTGCCGCAGCCAAAGTTTTTGCCGGCGACGATGATCGGGAACTCGCTGTCGAGCTGGCCGTCCTTCACGAAGCGCGCCGGGTAGAGCGCGTCCGGCAGGCCGATCATGGCGTAAGCGCCGAGCTTCTCGTATTCCGCCGGAATGGTCGGCACGAGCGTGAGATACTGCGCGGGAATGATCTGGTCGGTATCAATGTTGTCGCGCACGACAAAGACCGGGCCGGTGAACTGACTTTTCATCGCGCGGGAATGTGGGGACGAAGCGACCGAGATTCAACCGGAAACTGCCCGGCCGGTGCTGAACAATTGGCGTGGTTGCCCCGTCAATCCGCCACTCGTTGACCATGCGCCCGCCACTTCGTCTTTCACGTTCGGCCTTCACCTTGATTGAACTGCTGGTGGTCATCGCCATCATCGCGATTCTCGCTGGCATGCTGCTGCCGTCGCTCGCCCGCGCCAAGTTCAAGGCGAGGGTGACGCAGTGCACCTCCAACTACCGGCAATGGGGCATAGCCGTTTATGCCTACGCGACGGACGCCGACGGGCGATTTCCCACCTGGTCCATGGGTGGCACGGGCAAGAACACTTGGGACGTGCCCTCCCAACTCGTTCCGGGCATGACCGCCTACGGCCTCACGGTGCCGATGTGGTTTTGCCCGGTGAAGCCCAGGATGATTGATCCGATCAACGTGTGGTGCCAGGCCAACCTCGGCCATGACGTCCAAACCACTGCCGACCTCAACGCTTATTACCAGCGCACCTACACCTACTTCGCGATCTTGGAAGGCCACAACTGGTGGGTGCCCCGGCTCAACGGCGGCGTGAAGTCGCCCCAGAACAACACGGCCAATCGCCTCAGTGATTTTTGGCCCGAACGCATGGATGACCCCTTCGCCTCTACGCTTCCGATCCTCACTGACCGGTGTGCCGCCCTGCTCAACACCACCACGGAAGGCCATCCATGGAAGAACAAGGTGGATTCCGTGAACCTGCTCTTCGGTGACGGCCACGTGGAGCAGCACCGTGAGTCCCAGATTCAGCTTTGGACGATCCAGTCCGCCAACGGGAACAACTACTACTGAGTGGCTGGTGGCATTTGCCGGCTGGCGCAACGACGGGGCCGTTGGTTACTCTCCCGCCACATGGCAACCAATCGCATCGGCATCATCGGGGGCAGCGGGCTTTACCACATCGAGGGCTTCACCAACCAGAAGTGGGTGAAAATTAAAACGCCCTTCGGCAATCCCTCCGACGAACTTCTCACCGGCCAGCTCGCGGGGCGCGACGTGGTCTTCCTGCCGCGCCACGCGCGCGGGCATCGTATCCTGCCCAGCGAGCTGAACCACCGCGCCAACCTTTGGGCGATGAAATCCCTCGGCGTCCACTGGGTCATCAGTGTCAGCGCTGTCGGCTCGCTGCAAGCGAAGTATCGCCCGTGCGACATCGTGCTGCCGGACCAGTTCCTCGACCGCACCAAGCGCGACTTCGAGCACACCTTCTTCGGCCGAGGCATCGTCGCGCACGTCGCCTTTGCCGACCCGGTCTGCGAGGAGCTGCGCCAGCTTTTACTCAAGTCCGCCAGGGCGCAGAAGGCCCGCGTCCACGACGGCGGCACCTACGTGAACATGGAGGGCCCGGCCTTCAGCACGCGCGCCGAGTCGCTCACCAACCACAAGCTCGGCTACGACGTGATCGGCATGACCAACCTCGGCGAGGCCAAGTGCGCCCGCGAGGCCGAGATCGCCTACGCCACGATGGCGATGATCACCGACTACGACTGCTGGAAAGTGGACGAGGCGCACGTGACCGTCGAGATGGTGATCGAGAACCTCAAGCGCAACGCCGAAACCGCCAAGCGCATCATCCAACACGTCCTCCCGCGCATCCCGGCGGAACCGAATTGGCCGTGCCACGATGCCCTCCGCAACGCCATCATGACCGACCCCAAGCTCTGGCCGGCGAAAACCCGGAAGGAGCTCGCGCCGTTGCTGAAGAAGTATCAGTAGCCGTGGCGGCAAACTGCATCTTCGATCCGGGATGAACCGCGGTTGACGCGGGCGGGACAACGGAGTAGAAATGCTCCGACCAAACCAAAACCGTTGCCGCCAACCGCTCGTGCTCGCCAATCCGCCTACTCTGCACCGCCGCTACGGGTTCACCCTCATCGAACTGCTCGTGGTCATCGCCATCATCGCCATCTTGGCGGGGATGCTGTTGCCCGCGCTGGGCAAGGCCAAACAGAAGGCGATGGCCACGCAGTGCTTGAGCAACCAAAAGCAACTCGGTATGGCCTTCTTGCTTTACCCCGATGATGCCGACGGGAAGATTGTTAACAACTATGGTTGGGGCGGCAACGGCTACTCTTCCACGACCACGCCATCTTTGATCAACGGCGTGTTCGAAAACTGGTGCACGGGCAACATGAAAATCTCTACGCACGCCAGCAATGAGACTTACGTCACCCTGGCCCAATTCGGGCCTTACACCGGCAAGAACGCGAAAGTGTTTGCCTGCACCAAGCCCGACAAGGCTCCGGGTTCCGGCATCACGGTATTTCCCACGTATGTCCGGAACTATTCCATGCCGCAGAAGGTTGGCTTCTTCGGCACCGGGCAGATCAATTTCCGACGCATGACGGATTTCAGGTTGCCCACCGATACCTTCGTAGTGATCGAGGAGGGCTTTGAGTCGCTGGATGATGGAG
>JBJTAU010000090.1:0-3742 GCA_046090965.1 Limisphaerales bacterium
AGCGCGTGATCTCCTCGCGGATCATCTCAAGTTGCTGGAGCGCGGCGGGCTTGGCGTCACCGAGGGACTTCTGGAGGCTGAAAGCGGCGTTGTTGATGATGGCCAGCGGGTTTTTGAGCTGGTGGGCGATTTCCGCCGCAAGCCGCCCGGTCGAGCGCAACTGCTCCTGGCGGATGGCAAACTCCCGCGCCTCCTCCTGCGCCTGCAGCTGAAGATCCGCCAGCACGTTGATCCCGTAGCAGGACAGGGTCAATAGCAGTAGCAGCAGCACGCGGTTGACCACGGACTGGCTCAGGCGGGGATTTTCGTAGAGCGCCAGCAGCACGAGGGTGGTGATGTGGTTGGTGTCGGCGAACTGCTCGGGGTCGCTGTCAATCTGCATGGGTGCGAGCTTGTTGGTTGAGGCACCGGTGGTGCGGGTGGCGATGGTTTCAGTCAGTTCCTTGCGCTTGGCTTCCAGTTCAGATCGCAGCGCTGGGTTGCGCTCCTCCCGGAGCCGCCGGATTACGTTGTCCAGCGCCAGCCGCAATTGTCGCTCCCCGCGCACCGCGCTGTCGGTGCGCTCGAGAGCGGTCTCGACCGCCTCCTGAGTGCGGCGTAGCTCGTGGGTGCCGAAGTCCAGGAATCCTGCGAACAGGTAGCACAGGATAATGTAGAAGTTCGCCGTGATCTGCAGCCGGACCCGCGTGATGCTCACCGCGTTGCGGATGACCAGCACCAGGAAGACCCAGTAGATCGTGCTTTCCAAGCCGCCCGTAATCAGCGTCAGCAGCGCTACAAACGTCCCGTCCACGATGTTTAGCACGAAGACCGACCACTGCACCCACGCCACCGGCAGGTAGTCCATCGCCAGCAGCATTGCGCCAATAATCACGTTAGCCGCGACGTAGGCACGGAACGATCCCCGCAACGTTTCGATGCCCAGCTCGCCCATGGTTGAGACGCCCTCCAGCCAGTTCGACAGGAAGACATACGCCAGCGCACTGAGCACGATGACTTTGATGGTCAGGCAAACGTCGCGCTCCATGAAACGAATGCGGTCAGCCTGCTGCTCGGGTGAGACTTCCGGGGCCTTGAACAGGCTCGCAAGCCACTTCATCTGGGGGGTGCGCACCTGCATGGGCCTAGCTCCGCTTCAGAAGTTTCTGCGTCTCGGCCACGATGCCAGCCACGTCCCATAACCTCCCCAGTCCCTCGTAGCCGCACGAGAGCATCCCTGCCTCCGGCCCGATGAACCGCGCGCCCCGGTCCGTCAGCGTGCGGACGTTGGCCTTGGTCGCCGCGTGCGCCCACATCTTGCCATTCATGGCCGGCGCGAGGAGCAGCTTCGCCTTGGGATTCAACGCGAGCGCGATGCACGTCAGCGCGTCATCGGCGAACCCGTGTGCCAGCTTCGCGAGGCAGTTCGCAGTCGCAGGCGCGATCAGCAGCAAGTCCGCCTCGTCCGCGAGCCGGATGTGCGTCGGTTGCCAGCCTTCCTCCTCGTCATACAAATCCGTCACCACCGCGTGGCGAGAAAGGGTCTTGAAGGGCAGCGGCGTGATAAACTTCTGCGCGTCGGCGGTCATCACCACGCGCACGGCACAGCCGGCCTTCACGAGCTGGCTGCACAGGTCCGCCGCCTTGTAGGCCGCGATGGAGCCGGTGACGCCGAGCACGACGACCGGGAGGCGGGCTGGCGATGTGGGTTTGGCTGGCTTGCTCATGCGCGCGGCGTGGTGCGTGGTGCGTGGTGCGTGAAGCATAGCCGCGTCCCCGCCGAAGTCACGCACCACGCACCACGCACCACGATGCCAAGGTTCAGGTGGGTTTCGGCCATCGCGTCACACCTCCGGTGCCGTTGACCGCGCCTGCCGCATCTTCTCCGCGTCGTAAATCGCCTGCATCCGCCGCACGTCCTCGCGGACGCTCGTGCTGATGAGCAGGTAATCAAAGTGCTTCCACTGCGCGATCTCCTGCCGCGCCACCGCCAGCCGCTTCTTGATGGCGTCGGGCGCGTCCTTGCCGCGCTTCTTGAGCCGCTGCTCCAGCACCGCCAGCGACTCCGGCGTGAGGAACACTTCCACCAGCACACGCTCCAGCTCAGTCTCCTGCTCCGCCTGCGCGCGGATGGCTGCCGCGCCCTGCACGTCCACGGCCAGCAGCACGTCCTTGCCCGCGCGCAATTTCCCCAACACCTCGGACTTCAACGTGCCGTAGCTGTTGCCGTAAACGGTGGCGTGCTCGAGAAAGTTTCCCGCCTGCACGCGCTTGAGAAAATCCTCCGCCGTCAGGAAGTAGTAATCCACGCCATCCCGCTCGCCGCCGCGCGGCGCGCGCGTGGTGCACGTCACCGCGCGGGAGATGTTCGGGTTGTTCTTGAGCATCTGCTCGCACAACGTCGTCTTCCCCCCGCCGGACGGGGCGGAGAGGACGATGAGGAGGGTGTTGGGTTTCGGCTGACTCATCGGGATGGGAAATTGCGAGCGGCGAATTCCGAATGGCGAATGCTCGGCCGGGCGCCTCCGTTAGCGGGATTCGCCATTCGCCATTCGCCATTCGCCATTGTCTTCATTCCACGTTTTGCACTTGTTCGCGGAAGCGCTCCAACTCCGCCTTCACCTGCACAACCTCGCGCGAGATGACCGCGTCCTGCGCCTTCGAGCCGATGGTGTTGATCTCGCGGTTCATCTCCTGCGAGAGGAAATCCAACGTGCGCCCGACCGGCTCCTTCGCCTTCAGGCAGTCGGCGAACTGTTTGAAATGGCTTTGCAACCGCGTGAGCTCCTCCGTGATGTCCGAGCGGTCCGCGAAGAGCACGACCTCCTTCAACATCCGCTCGTCATCCGCCGCGATGCCTTCGAGGCCCGCCGCCTTGATGCGCTCCAGCAATCGTGCGCGGAACTGCACCTGAACCTGCGGAGCCTGCGCTCCGATGCGGCCCGCCGCCGCGCGAATCAGTTCGATGCGCGCCGCCAAGTCCGCCGCCAGATGTTCGCCCTCGCGCTCGCGCATCTTCACCAGCGCGTCGAGCGCCTGCTGCAACGCGCTCTGCACCGTCGGCCAGAAACTCTCCGCGTCCGCCGCGTCCTCGCCGGCCTCTAGCACGCCGGGCGCACGCAACACATCGGACAAACGCACGCCGCCGGTGAGATTCAACTCCGTCGCCAGTTTGGAAAGCTCCGTCGCATACGCCTTGGCTAGCGCCGTGTTGATTTGCGCCGCCGCACCCGCGTCCGCGCCGGCGTGGACAGCCACGCGCACGTTGAGCCGGCCGCGCGCGATGCGCTTGTTGATTTCGTCGCGGACCTGCGCTTCGAGCGGTTCGAGGTCGCGGGGCAGGTTCAGCGTGATTTCGCCGGACTTCCGGTTCACCGAGCTGAGTTCCACCGTGACCTTGACGCCGTCCCGCGCACACTCGCCGCGTCCGTAACCCGTCATGGACTTCATGCGCGCGGACTATGCGGAAGGGCAGAGGAGCGGGCGATTTCTTTTTTGGCGGAGTAGGACGGCCACACGAATTGAGGGCGGAACACGTAGGAAGAGATTCCCATTCGTGTTCCGCCTTCAATTCGTGTGGGTCTGGTTGGGTTCTCCTACTACTTCAACGTGCTCAGATACTCCACCAAGTCGCGCAGCTCGCGGTGGGTCATGAGCTTGTCCAAGCCCTCGGGCATCGCGGAAAGCCCGCGCTGGCGCTTGGTGATGTCAGCCTTCTTCACGGTCAACTTGCCGTCCTCGGGGGAATCCAAGACAAGTTCCT
>JBJTAU010000091.1:0-5649 GCA_046090965.1 Limisphaerales bacterium
GGCGTTGCGAGTCGTTGAAGTAGGCGGGCACCGTGATAACCGCCTGCGTGATGGTCTCGCCCAAGCGCGTTTCGGCATCGGCCTTGAGCTTGGCGAGGATCATCGCGGAGATTTCCGGCGGGCTGAACTGCTGGGTCTTGCCGTCCATCTCGACTTCCACCGCGGCGTCGCCGTTGGCGGCCTTCACCACCTTGTAGGGCACGCGCTTGATCTCCTCTTGCACCTCGACAAATTTCCGGCCCATGAACCGCTTGATGGAGTAAACCGTGTTGCGCGGGTTTGTGACCGCCTGCCGCTTGGCCGCCTCCCCCACGACGCGCTCGCCGCCCTTGGTGAACGCCACGACCGACGATGTGGTGCGTTTGCCCTCGGAATTCGCCAGCACCAGCGGCTCGCCACCCTCCATGACCGCCATGCAGGAGTTCGTCGTGCCCAAATCGATGCCCAAAACTTTTGCCATAGTGTGAAAGTGTTAAAAGCCACCTTTCTCTTAGCAGTGCCAGTGCCACCAGGCCGATCCGGGTGAAAACTCGCTGAAACCCCAAGCAATTCGCGGGCATTGCTCCTCCGTTGGCGGCGAGTTGAAATGGAACCCGCCTCCCAAGTGTGTCACGAGCGGCACAAGCATGGGCGCTGTGACACAATTCCAAGCTCTTTCAAGGGCAGTTGCACATCGCTGGAGGGGAAGCGCCATCCCCTCCGCGTGCTGACCCGCAAGAACCGAACGCTGCGTCGTTGCCGGGCTCTAACACCGCTTGGATCGCCAGTGAGCAGAACCGCCATCGGGCGCGTCTGTAGCTGGACATGAATTCTCCCGCCCTGTTGCGCGCGCTGGCGCTGCTCCTTGGTCCGCTGCTCGTCGCCCCCCTCGCCGCCGCCACGCTGGTGAAGAACGGCCAGCCCGCCGCCGTGCTTGTGCTGCCGACGCAGCCGGATGACGCGGAGAAGCTCGCGGCGAAGGAACTCACCGAGCACGTCGAGAAGATGTCCGGCGCGAAGCTCGAGTCCGCCAGCGTGGACGCGGCGGGCGTGGGCGATTTCCTCAAGCAGAGCAAGGCTGCGGGCAAGGTGCCGGTCTTCCTCGGGCGCAATGTCCGCGAGCGCGTCGGCCTCGCGGCGAACGCCGTGCGCGGCGCGTTCGCGCTGCACGTCACGGCGGACGCGGTGATGATTGCGGGCGTGGAGGAAGGGACGACTTACGGCGTGCTGGAGCTGCTGGAACAGCTCGGCTGCCGGTGGTTCATGCCCGGGCCGCTCGGCACGGTGGTTCCCAAGCTCGCCACGGTGGACGTGCGCGCGCAGCAGACCGCGCAGTCGCCGTCGTTTCCCTCGCGGTGGTTTCAGATGCCGGACAAGGACTGGCAGGCGCGCGTGCGCTGCGGCGGCACGGTGTTCCTCGGCGGCCACGGCCTGCCCGCGCCGAAGGCCGCGCTCAACAAGACGACCAAGGCGATCGAGGACAACGAAGTCGCCGAGATGTATTCGCTGGTGAAAGGCCAGCGCACCACGCGCCAGCACTGCGTGTCGAATCCCAAGCTGCTCGAGTTCGCCATCGCGCACGTAAAGCAGTTGCGCAAGTCCGGCAAGGGTCCGGTCATCGGCATGGGCCCGAACGACGGCGCGGGCTTCTGCGAGTGCGAGCGTTGCCGCGCGCTGGACGGCGGCGATTACGACCCGTTTTCCGGCGAGCCGTCCGTCACCGACCGTTACATCTGGTTTTTCAACCAGGTGCTCAAGGGCGTCGAAGGCGAGTTCCCCGACACGAAGCTCGCGTTCTACATTTACCACTCCTACATGCGGCCGCCGAAGCGCTGGAAGCCCGACCCGCGCATCACCGGCGCGCTCGCGCCCATCGCGCTGGACCGCGTGCACGGCTTCTCGAACCCCATCGCGCCGGAGAAGAGCTACGCGCGCTCGCTCTACGAGGATTGGGGCAAGCTGCTGCCCGACCTCTACGACCGCGGCTACTGGAGCAACCTCGCGGACCCGGGCTTCCCCTTCATCATCATCCACCGGTTGCGCGATGAAATCCCCGCGTGCCACGCGCTCGGCGTGAAGGGCTGGCGCGTCGAGACCTTCCCCAACTACGGCCCACAGTTCCCCTCGATGTATGTCGCCGGGAAACTCATGTGGAACCACCAGGCCGACGTGGATGCGCTGCTCAAAGATTGCTACGAGAAATTCTTCGGCCCCGCCGCCGCGCCGATGGGCGAGTATGTCACGCTCATGGACGCAGCGTTGCGCGACGGCGATTTCGCGACGGGTTGCGCGTGGGACATGCCGCACTTCTATCCGCCGGCCTTGCGGGCGAAGGCGCGCGGCTTGATTCAACAAGCGACGAAGCTCGCGCCCGCCGGGAGCGATTCCGCCGAGCGCGTGCGGGTCATTGGGCAGGGCCTGGCGATGCTCGACGCCTTCAACGAGATGATGGCCGCGCGCGTGCGCGTGGACTTCTCCGCCGCGAAGACCGAGCTGGTGAAGCTCGATGCCGTGGCCGAGGAACTCATGGGCATGAAGCCGGTGCCGATGGTTTCCGCCGGGCGCTTCAGCACCTATGTGAATTACATGAAACGCTTCTACCGGCCCTGCACCGAGCAGGGCTTCAAGCGCGTGACGGACGGCAACCAACTCATCGCCGCCGCGCCGGACGAGTGGGAATTTCAGATGGACCCCGCGAAGGTCGGCGAGGAAATCGGCCTGTGGCGGCCCACGGTGACGGGCGGCAACTGGCAGCGGCTCAAGACCTCCAGCTCGTCGTGGAGCAACCAGGGCCTGCGCTACTACAAGGGCCTCGCGTGGTATCGCACCACGGTGGACGTGCCGGCGAAGTTCGCGGGCAAGCGCGTCTTCCTCTGGTGCGGCGGCGTGGACGAGGCCGCGAAGGTCTGGGTCAACGGCCAGCACCTCGGCAACAGCCCCGGCGCGGCGTTCTATCCCTTCGAGATGGACGCCACCGCCGCCGTGAAGCCGGGCAAGAACTCCGTTGTGTTCCTCATCTCCAATCAAGTCGTGAACGAACTCGGCACCGGCGGCCTCGTCGCGCCCGTGATGCTCTACGCCCCCGCCGCCGGCGCGGACGCGCAGCTCGAACACCTCCGCGACCTGAAGCCGACGTTCCCGTGAGCCGACGGCGCCGTTGTTGGCTGGGCTTTTTCCTTTGCGGCCTCGGGCGTGACGGCTAGAACGTGGCCCACTTAAACGACATTCACGCCTATGCCATCACGCCTTGCCAACAAGTGGGTCCTCATCACCGGAGCTTCCAGCGGGTTCGGCGCCGCCGCCGCGCGGGCCTTTGCCGCGGAAGGTTGCAACCTGATCCTCGGCGCGCGCCGCACCGACAAGCTCGAGGCCGTCGCCTCCGAGGCGCGCAAACTCGGCGCTCCCACCGCCGTCTTCCACAAGCTCGACGTGAGCAGCACCGGCAGCGTGGACAAGTTCGCCGAGGGCATCCCCGCGCTCACGCCGCAGATTGACGTGCTCATCAACAACGCCGGCGGCGCGCACGGCCTGGACACCGTGGCCAACGGCAAGGACGCCGACTGGGAGGCGATGGTGCAGGTGAACCTGCTGGGCGTGATGCGCGTCACGCGCGCCGTCCTGCCCTACATAGTGAAGAACCCCGGCAGCTACATCCTCAACATCGGCTCCGTGGCGGGCCGGCAGGCCTACGAGGGCGGCTCGGTCTATTGCGGCGTCAAGGCAGCGGAGATCATGATCACCCGCTCGCTGCGACTCGAACTCAACGGCACCGGCGTGCGCGTGGGCACCATTGACCCCGGCATGGCCGAGACGGAGTTCTCCATGGTGCGCTTCAAGGGCGACGAGCAACGCTCGAACAAGGTCTATGAAGGCGTCGTGCCGCTCACGGCCAACGACATCGCCGAGATCCTCGTCTGGTGCGCCAGCCGGCCGCCCCATGTGTGCATTGACGAACTGCTGGTGAAATGCACCGACCAAGCCGCCGTCCACAAGCTCTACCGCCGCCCGGTGGGGAAGTAACAGTGAACTCTTATTTCGGCGGACCGGTCCGCAGCAGTTTCACGACGTCCTCGTGTTTGAGTTTCTCGGAGAGCGCGAGCGCGGTGGAGCCGGTGACGTCCGTGAAGGCCGGGTTGGCGGTGCGCGACAGCAGAAACTTCACGGCTTCCACACGCCCGCTCTGGGCGGCCTGGTGCAACGGCGTCTGGCGCTGGCGGTCGCGGAGGTTCACGTCCAGACCGCGCTCGAGCAGCAGCTTCACGATCGGGACATGGCCGCCAGTCGCGGCGCGGTGCAGGGCGGTTTCGCCGACGTTGTCCGTTGCTTTCACGTCCGCCCCGGCTCCGAGCAACGCCTCGACCGCCGGCAGGGAACCCGCCAGCGCTGCGTGGTGCAGCGGCGTCACGCGCTGGCGGTTGGCCGCGTTCACGTCGGCCTGGCGGGCGAGCAGCGCGCTGACGACGTCCGCCTTGCCTGCGAGCGCGGCGGCGTGGAGGGGGGTGTTGTCGGCGAAGTCGCGGGCGTTCACCTCGGCCCCGCTCTTGAGCAGGAGTTCCACGAGCGGCAGACCGGCGCCTGAGCCAGCGAGGTGCAAGGGCGCGCGGCGGAGATCGTCGCGTTCGTTCACCAGTCCCGGGGTCTGCTTGACCAGCGCCTCGGCTTCGGGCAGCAGGTTTTTGCGGGCGGCGATGCGCAGGGGAGCGGAGCGCGTGATCGCCGTCTCCTTGGCGCCGTGCTTGAGCAGGAGGGAGATCAGGTTGGTGCGCTCGTTCTCGACCGCGACGGAGTAGGGGGTGCCGCCAAACGAGTTCGTCGCGTTCGGGTTCGCGCCCCGGTTGAGGAGCGCGAGGATGACGTTCAGATCGGGCCGGTCGTCGGCCAGCGCGATGGCCAGGGGCGTCTGGCCGTAGGCGTTGCGCGTGTTGACGAGGCTTGGGAACTGGGCCAGCCGCGCGCTCAACGCTTCCGCGTCCCGCCGCGTGGTCAGGTAGCGCACTTCGGCGCCGCGGGACAGCTCGTCTTCGCGCGCCCCGGCCTTCAGCAGGAGCGCGGCGGTCTGCTTCAGGTTTTGTTCGCGGGCGATGGAAAGCGGCGTCTCCATGCGGAGGTTGGGCGGCGGGTTCGGGTCCGCGCCGAACTGGAGCAGCAGCGGCACCATCTGCTTCACGTAGCCGCGGAAGCAGGCGATGTAGAGCGGCGTGTCGCCCTTTTCGGTGCGCTCGTTGACCAGCGCGGGTTTTTCCAGCAGCAACTGCCGCACGCGGTCAAGGTCATGGACGAGGACGGCGTCGTGGATCTCGCCCGCCGTCGCGCCCGCCGCGAACAGGACGCCGCACCCGAACGTCAGCGAGCGGCGAACTGCGGAGAGTAACAACTTCGCGATCATGGCATCAGCCTAACCAAGCAAGCCCGTGCCGGCTCTCGGGGGAAACCCGCATCACTTTTTCGCGCTCGCCGCCGGCTTGGGCTGCGTGGTCAACGGAAAGCTGTCCGTGCGGAACGGGTGCGCGGGCAGGCCGTCCTTGTTCCAGAGGTTCACCACGGGGAAATTCGCCCAGCCAAATCGCACGGCCACGGGATCCTTCACCGCCGCGCTGGCCCGCGCGAGCGTGTCATTGCCCACGATCTTCGCCGTGGCCCTCGCGAACTTGCCGTCCTTGCCGCCGACCG
>JBJTAU010000092.1:0-9675 GCA_046090965.1 Limisphaerales bacterium
GTGAAGGACGCAGTCGGCGTCGCGTTCCGCGTGAAGCAGCCAGCCGCCCCGCCGCAGGTCGGTGAGAACGAAATTCTCGGCGCGGGCGTGCGTGAGCTGGAGGTGGATGGGAAGTGACCGTGCCGGCGAATGAAAGTCACCGACACGACCTGACTCGGCTTGATTGACTTCCCACTGGCCCGCGTCAGATTCCCGACTGTGAAAGCCCCGCTGTTCTCCCCGGCCCTGAGCCGACGCGCGTTCATCGCAGCGTCCACGACGGGCTTGGCGGGGTTGAGCTTCGGGAATTCAGCCGCTGGCAACGCATCGCTCGCGCCCCGCAAGCACCCGGCGAAGTCCACCATCCTCTGCTTCCTCTGCGGCGGTGCGTCGCACATTGACATGTGGGACATGAAGCCCGACGCGCCCATCGAGTATCGCGGCGACTTCAAACCCATCCGCACCACCGCGCCCGGCGTGAACATCTGCGAGCATCTGCCGCTCACCGCCAAGCAGGGCCATCATCTCGCGCTCGTGCACGGCGTCACCGATTTCGGCCGGGCCACGGGCGATCACCACGCCGGCTACTATTACAACCTCACCGGCCACGTCCCCGACGAGACCTTCAAGCGCGAGGGCAACGACCGCCGGCCTTACTCAACTGACTGGCCTTCCATCGGCTGCGTCGTCGGCGCGAAGCGCGCGCCGCATCCGAAGATGCCGCAGGTCGTCACGCTGCCCTTCAAGCCCAGCCGGGCGCCTTACACGCGCCCCGGCCAATTCGCCGGCCGGCTTGGCATGGAGTTCGATCCCTTCTTCGTCGCGGGCAACCGCGAGGAGCCGCTGCGCTTCACCGCGCCCACGCTCACGCTCGACGCCGGCATGACGACCGCGCGCATGGGCGACCGGCGCGCGTTGCTCGACGCCGTGAATTCCGCACGGCGCGAACTGGACCACGAGATCATCGTCAACAACTACGTCCGCCAGCAGGAGAAAGCCTTCTCGCTCCTCGCCTCCAGCGCCACGGCGGGCGCGTTTGACATCATGACGGAAAAGCCCGCGACGTTGGAGCGCTACGGCAAGACCATCAACGGCATGGGTCTGCTCATGGCGCGCCGACTCGTCGAAGCCGGCGTGCCGTTCATCACCGTCTTCTGGGCGGAGAGCGATGAAAACGTCGCCAAGAAATGCCTGAGCGGCGGCGGTTGGGACACGCACGGCAGCAACTTCGCCTGCCTCAAGGAAGATTTGCTCCCCGAGTTCGACCGCGGTTACTCGGCGTTGATTGAAGACCTGAGCCAGCGCGGCTTGCTCGACTCCACGCTCGTGCTCGTCACCAGCGAGATGGGCCGCAAGCCGAAGATCGGCGACCCGCGCACGCGCGGCAAAGTCGCCGCCGGCCGGGACCACTGGACCGCCTGCATGAGCGTGGTGATGGCGGGCGGTGGCATTCGCGGCGGGCAAATCTACGGCGGCACCGATGCCCGCGCCGAGTATCCGGCGGACAATCCCGTCGGCGCCGAAGACGTGGCGCACACCGTCTATCACGCGATGGGCATCGAGGACCTCTCCGCCACCGACCTGCAAGGCCGGCCTTACAATCTGCTGGAGGAAGGTCGTCCGCTCGGCGCGCTCTTCAGTTGAGCCTGATAGCACGAAGGCAACGCGGACTCGCCCCTTGAGGAAGTCAGGTGAATCGGATCTTCCAGCGCGCTCGGTCAAGTCGCCGCAGCTGAATGGCGCGGCGTGGCAGAGTTCCTCGAGCATCTGGGAGGCCCTGGGTCGGAACAGCGTTCATGCGCTGGATTGTTGTCAATCCTCCACCCTGCGCCGACAGCTACTTCGCCTCGCGTTTCCGTTTCCGCGCGAGCGCCTTGACCCCGGGCCCGGCGAAGAGAGCCGCGCCGACGATCCCCGCGTCGTTGCCCATCGTGGCGGGGACGATCTTGGCCTCCACGTTTTCCAGGTAGCGGAAGAAGCTCTCCGGCTCCGCGCTCACGCCGCCGCCGATGATGAAGAGGTCTGGCGCGAGCATGTATTCGAGCGTGGTTAGGTAGCGGTCCACAGTCCTGCCCCACTGCTCCCAAGACCACTTGTTGCGCTCGCGCGCGACGGTGGAGGCGAACTTCTCCGCGTCCTGTCCGCCGACTTCGAGGTGGCCCAGTTCCGTGTCCGGGAGCAAGGAGCCGTTGTGCAGCACCGCCGAGCCGATGCCCGTGCCCAGCGTGACGAGCACGACTGTGCCGCGCACGCCACGTCCCGCGCCGAAGCGTGCCTCGGCGAGGCCGGCGGCATCGGCGTCGTTGCCCACGGCGACGAAGCTCACGCCCAACGCGCGGCGCAGGTGCTCGACGATCTCATGGCGCACCCACGAAGGGTCGAGGTTGGGCGCGCGGCGGACGACGCCATGCTTGATGAGGCCGGGGAAACCGACGCCGACGGGCCCGTGCCACTTGAGACGCTTGGCGAGTTCACCGATGGCGGCGACGACGCCCTTCGGCGTGGCCGGCTGCGGTGTCTTGGCGCGGATGACGGCGGAGGTGAGGGTGCCCTTGCGCGTGTCCACCACGGCGGCCTTGATGCTCGTGCCGCCAATGTCCACGCCAAGGATGAGGTGCGAGTCGTTCATGGTGCTGACGGGGGAATTGCTACCTGAAAGGAACCCCGTTGAACAGCCGTAAAAAAACGCGCCGGGCGCGGCGAGGACCAGCCCGCACGCGGACTACTTCGACAGCGCCACGATGTAGCGCTGGAAACGCGTGGTCTCCTCCGCGAGCCCCAGGTTGCTGTAGATGCCGTGGAGGTTCGAGCAGATGCGCAGCAGGATGCGGCGGGGCGTGACGGCGGCGAGGAAGCCATCGTGGAAGTCGTGCCCGAAGTTGATGAGGAACTTGATGCAGTCGCCCTTGGTCATGAGCTTGCCCTTGCGAAAGGCGTCTATGTAAACCTCGCCGCGCGAGGTCTGGAGCCGGCAGATGAAATGCCCCGGCATCCCGATGCCCGTGACCGGCAGCCGCAGCCGGCGCGCAACGGCCAGATACACGACGGACAAGCTGACCGGGTTTCCCGTGCGGCGGTCAATCACGCGGTTGAGGTAGCTGTTGTCCGGGTCGGAATAATCCTTCTCGTTTCCCGTGAAGCCGAGCTCGTTGAACAGGTAATAGTTGATCGTGCCGATGATCCGGTCCAGCGGCGCGCCGAAATCCACACGCGCGCGCAGGTCCGCCGCGTAGCTGTCGAACAGCGCGGAGTAGGCCAGCGCGTTGATGTTCGGATACTGCGTCTGGCACAGCAGCCAGATGGCCTGCTCCAGGTCCATGTCCTCGCCCCGGCTCAGGCAGAACGCGAGGAAGCGGTTGTCCGCCGCGCCGCGCTCGAAGTGGTCCACGATCTCCTGCGCGCGACGCCGCAGCACCGGATCGCTGCTCAACGTGTGCGCCCGAAGCCAGTCGCGCGCGGGCTGGCCCTGCTCGATGATCTTGGCGCGGATGACCTGGTAGATGGCGGGGTCCTCGTCCGTCAGGAGCGTCAGGAGCGCGGCCCGCTGGCCCTCGGTGAGGGCCGCCGGAGAATTCGCGCTGGTGGCGGACGAGTTCACAGCTGACGGGAAAAATGTGGCGGACTCCCCCGCCCAGTTCAATGCAGAAACCGACTTGGCGCGGTGCCTGAGCATTCAACCAGCGACCCTCCCATGGCACTTTGAACCTTGAACTTTGAACCCGCCCCGCCACCCTTCCGCCCATGGAAACACCCGACCAGTTCCGCGAACTCTTCCGCATGCAGCAGGCCCTCAACCAACGCATCGGCGTCAAGACCGAGGGCATGACCGAGGAGGAGAAGACCAAGTGGCTCCTCAACTACACCCGCGCCATGCAGCAGGAGCTGGCTGAACTCACCGACAGCGTCCCGTGGAAGTGGTGGGCCAAATACCAGAAGTTCGACGAGCAGAACGCGCGCGTCGAGGTCGTGGACCTGTTCCACTTCCTCATCAGCATGGCGCAGGTGCTCGGCATGAGCGCGGACGACGTCTTCGCCGCCTACGTGAAGAAGAACGCGGTGAACTTCCAGCGCCAGGAATCCGGCTACACGCAGAAGGATCACGGGGACTCGAAGCACATCTGAAGCACTTCAGGGCGTGCTCTTTTGGAGCCCGTTCTTCCGGAGGAACTCCACCAGCTTCTCCGCATATACCCGGTTCGCCTTCGCGCTCGGGTGGCCGTCGTGCGGGGCGTTGGTGTTGCCCGACTCGGTGAGGGGCACGGAGATGTCCACGGACTTGATGCCGACAGAGCGGCACCACTCCAGCATCGGCCCGGCGTCGGAGCTGATGCCGGCCACCACGAACGGGATGCCTTCCTTCAGGCAGGCACCGGCCCAGTTGGCCAGCAACGCGCGCGACACTTCGTGGCTCTTCTCGCGTCGTTCCTCCGCCACGTTCGCCTGCTGCTCCAGCCAGTGCACCAGCGCGGACTGCCGTTGTAATGGCCACTCAGAGTAAGTCGCCGGTGCGGCGTCGTAGGTGAGTTCGCCCGTCGCCGTCAGCCGCGCGAAGGGATACGTCAGGTCCGGTAGGCGGTTGTAGGGCGCAAACCCCTTCTGCCAGATGCGGACGTAGGTGTTACGGTAGTCGTGGAAAAGTCCGTAGGCGACGACCACCACCGCCGGCTTGCCGCGTTGCTTGAGCAGCTCCTGAAATAGCAGCCGCTGGTGCAACGTGCCGTAGCCGGACACGCCGCCGTTCACCACCTCGAACTCCGGCAGCGCCGCCTGCACGCGCCACGGGTAAGTGTCCTCGTCGTTGAGCGACCATCCGTGCGTGAGCGAGCAGCCCAGAATCCACAGCTCGGGGCGCGGCTTGGCGTCGCCAGCGGACGGCGGATGCGTCGCACGTAGACCGTTCGTCCCGTGCGTGACGCGGAAGGAATGGCCCGTCGGCAGTGTGACCTTGAACTCGCCGGGCAAGTGCGCGAATCCGCCCTCAGGCAGCGCACGGAACAGCTTCCCGCCCGGCTCCACGCGGATGTCCGCCGGTTGCGCGGCGAAGGGCTTAAAACCCGCCACGCGCGCGATGACTTCGCCGAGCATCGCCGCGCCGAGCATCGCCAGTCCCACCGCCAGCGCGATGACCGCAGGGCGCGCTCGGCGCGCAGTCGCGGGGGCTGGAGTGCTGTCGGCCACGCGCAGCTTGTAGCCGCGAACGGGGCAAAAGGCCACGCCGAAGCAGAACACGAATGCGCGTTGCTCCGTCCAACCGCCGCTTGTTATGCTACCCGCCGTGAACACCGCTGCCTTCGCCCAGGGCCCGACAGGCTTCAGCCGACGCGACTTCCTCACGCGCTGCGGCATGGGCATGGGCGCGATGGGCCTTGCGGGATTGCTCCAGCCCGCGAACGCAGCGGAAGCCGCCAGCCCGCTCGCGCCGAAGGCCCCGCACGTCCGCGCGCGGGCCAAGCGCGTCATCCACTTCTTCCTCAACGGCGGGCCGTCCCATGTGGACACGTTCGACCCCAAGCCCGCGCTCGCCAAATACGCCGGCCAGCAGTTGCCGAACGAAAACCTCCGCACCGAGCGCAAGACCGGCGCGGCCTTCCCCTCCCCCTTCAAGTTCCAGCGCTACGGGCAAAGCGGCCTGGAAATCAGTGAAGTTTTCTCCCGCACCGCGCAGTTCGCGGACGACATCGCGGTGGTGCGCTCGATGTATGCGCAGGTGCCCAACCACGAGCCGTCGCTCATGCTGATGAACTGCGGCGATTCCGTGCAGGCGCGGCCCAGCTTCGGCTCGTGGATGCTCTACGGCCTCGGTTCGGAGAACCAAAATCTCCCCGGCTTCATCTCCATGTGTCCCGGCGGCTACCCGATCAAGGACACGCAAAACTGGACCAACGGTTTCCTGCCCGGCGTGTATCAGGGCACGTTCATTGACCCACAGAACACGCAGTTGGAGAAAATGATCGAGAACATCCGCAGCCCGCACGCGACCGCCGACATGCAGCGGCGGCAACTCGACTTGCTCCGCCAGTTAAATGACGAGCACAAAGCCGCCCGCGCGAACGATTCGCGGCTCGACGCCCGCATCCAGTCCTTTGAACTCGCCTTCCGCATGCAGATGGAGGCGAGCGATGCGTTCGATCTCAGCAAGGAGCCCGAGCATCTCCGCGCGCTCTACGGCGAACACGTCCACGGGCGGCAGACGCTCATCGCGCGACGGCTGCTGGAGCGCGGCGTGCGCTTCGTGCAGCTCTGGCACGGGGCGGGTCAGCCGTGGGACAACCACGACAACATCGAGGGCAACGTCCGCAAGCTCGCCGCGCAGATTGACCAGCCCATCGCCGCGCTCATCGCGGACCTCAAGCAGCGCGGCCTCTTCGAGGACACGCTCATCCTGTGGGGCGGCGAGTTCGGCCGCACACCCACGGTGGAGCTGACCGACGCAGGAAAGTCCAAGCTGGGCCGCGACCACAACCACTACGGCTTCAGCGTGTGGATGGCCGGCGGCGGCATCCGCGGCGGCACCGTCCACGGCGCGACGGATGAGTTTGGTTTCGCCGCCGTGCAGGACCGCACGTCCGTCCACGACCTGCACGCCACGATGCTCGACCGCCTCGGCTTCGACCACGAGCGCCTCACCTACCGCTACGCCGGCCGGGACTTCCGCCTGACGGACGTGCATGGGCGGGTGATGCGGGACATCGTGGCGTGAGGTGTTGAGATGCTCGCCAGCTTCAACTACTACCCGCCGCATCTCGTCGTCTTTGTGGTCGGCGGTGCGGTGATGCTTGTCCTCCACGGCTGGATTATCTGGAGCATCCACCGGCTTTGGCTTGGTGCGCTGGTTGGGGCCTTGGGCACCGGTCTCTGCGCAGGAACCGTGTTCGCCTCTGGCAAAGGAGACATGGCAGGGCTGCTGGCCTTGGTTTATGGCGTCATCGGCTTTGTCGGGGGCGCAGTCGTCGGTCTCGCCGGCAGCGCGTTGGGTCGGGCCCTTCGCAAACCCGGCCCGCCCAAGCCGCCGCAGGAGTAGGGTGGCCGAATCGCGTCGCCAGTTCCGAAGCATGGACATGATTTGACCTCCTGTTAAACTCTGCCCCATGAAACGCCTGCTCTCACTCGCACTTACTGCACTCGCCTTACCGCTTTGCGCCGCCGACTCCGACGGCTTCGTCTCGATGTTCAACGGCCGTGATCTCACCGGTTGGACGAACATCAATTGCGCGCCCGAGACGTGGACCGTGAAGGACGGCATGATCCACTGCACGGGCAAGCCCACCGGCGCGCTGCGCACCACGCGGCAATACGAGAACTTCATCCTCGAGGTCGAGTGGCGGCATCTCCAGCACGGCGGCAACTCCGGCGTCTTCATCTGGGGCTCGCCCATCAGCGCGCCGGGCGTGCCGTTCCTGCGGGGCATCGAGGTGCAGGTGCTCGACCACGGCTACGCGACTGACTACGAGAAGAAGAACGGCAAGAAATCCGACTGGTTCACCACGCACGGCGATGTCTTCCCCATCCACGGCGCGAAGATGATTCCGCTGGGCAAGCATCGCGGCGACCGCAGCTTTCCCAGCGGCGAGTTCAGCAAGGGCACCAACGAGTGGAACCACTATCACATCGTGTGCAACAACGGTTCGCTCCGCCTCTCGGTGAACGGGCACGAAGTCTCCGGCGGCGACGACTGCAATTACCGCAAGGGCTACCTCGCGTTGGAGAGCGAGGGCGCGCACATTGACTTCCGCAACTTGCGTATCAAGGAACTGCCGTCGAGCAACCCCGCACCCGAGTTGATCGCGCCGACCGATCCCGGCTGGGCACCGCTCTACAACGGCGCGGACCTGCGCGGTTGGAAGAGCGCCGGTGACGCGAAGACCCGCTGGCAGCCGAGCGATTGGCACCTCGTGCTCAAGGACGGCGCGGACGCCGCGAAGCAAACGATCTGGACCGAAACGGAGTTCGGCGACGTGGAAGTTCTCATGGACGTGCGCGCGGGCAAGAACGCGACGGGCGACAACTCCCCTGCCCTGCTCGTGCGTAGCCACGATGGCAAAGGCACCGAAGTGAAGCTGCCCGTCGAGGCGGGCAAGGGCGGACGCGTCCGGGTGCAGGTGAAGGGCACGGAAGCCATCGTGTTGCTCGGCGACAAGGAAGTTTCCCGCGCCACCGTGCCCGCCGGCCCCGGCGCGCTCGGCCTCAAGGACACCGGGGCCGGCATGGACTTCGGGAACATCAATGTGCGGAAGCTGTGAGCCTAGATGCGCTGGTTGACAAACCGCTTCTGCGCGAGAGACAACTTGACCATGCATTCAACCCCTCCTCGCAGGTCTGCGGGTTTCACTCTGATCGAATTGCTCGTGGTCATCGCCATCATCGCGATCCTCGCGGGGATGCTCCTGCCCGCGCTGTCGAAGGCGAAGATGAAGGCCGGTGCGACCAAATGCCTGAGCAACTTAAAACAGATCGGCCTCGGCACGCTCGTCTATGCGGGTGACAACGACGACGGAATTCCACCGGCATTTTACGCGCCGGTCGCCGCAGGGCCTAACCTCTCCTTTGATGATTTCCTCCATAGATACGTGGGCGGTTCCAAGGACATCTCGCAGTTGGCCGCTCAGAACATGCCCGAGGCAGAATCCCTGAAAGCCTTTGAATGCCCTGCGGACAAGTTTATCCGGATCAACACCACGCTGGCCAAACGCAGCTATTCGATGCCTCGGGCAGGCTCCATGAGCGCTGCCAATTACCCGCCGACGCCAGGGAGCACCGGCGGCGTGGGGCTGTTTTTCAATCCCGTCGCCGCGATGGCCCCGGTCCCTCTTCGGCTTGCCATCGTTCCTGCGACTGCGAACACCATCATGATTCACGAGCGAGCGACCACGGGGAATTTTCAGGGTGGTTCCAACACCAGCGTCACAGACAGCCCAGACCAGCTCATCTATTTACCAAACACGACGACTTCCAACGGTTTCGACCAAAATTATTACCACAACGCGAAGTGGAACTGGCTGTTCGTTGATGGCCACGCCGACATCCTTCCGCTCGACAAGACTTTGCTTCCGGGCACGGCGCTCAATGTCGCCTCCCGCATGTGGACCATCACCACGGCGGATGACTAGCCTGCATCCGGTTCGCGCATGAAATCCATTCCCTCCGCTTCGCTGCTCGCATCGAGTCTATGCGCGATCGCCCTCGTCGTCGGTTGCAAACGCAGGAAGGCGCCAGAACCCCCAGCGCCAGCTCCGGTCGAAGCTTCTGCGGCCACCTCTGCGGCGCCCGCGCCACAGCCCGGCCAGCCGGCACCGCCGGTGGCGACAACACGTGAGTCGAATGATGCCGCCTACACTCAGGAAATGACCCAGACACTCAACGACTTCCTCGGCGATTACATCAAACAGAAGAAGCGGATCCCGAAAGATGTCAGCGAGATGGTCGGCCTGAAGGTCATCACTTCCGTCCCCGTGCTGCCCGGCGGCAAGAAGTGGGTGATTGACCAACAGACCGGGAAGATTTCCGCGCAGTGATGGGAGTTGGCGTTCGTCGGTGCGCCCGTTTGGGCTTGGAGCACGGGAGCGTTACCGCTAAGAAGGTTCCATCTTGCTCATGAAATTGACCGACGCGCAAACCCAGCAGATTTCCACCTGGCTCGAACAGGGCCTCAAAGTCGCCGACGTGCAGAAGAAGATGGCCGCCGAACTCGGCGTGTCC
>JBJTAU010000093.1:0-6623 GCA_046090965.1 Limisphaerales bacterium
CGCGCGTGGTCGGCCACAAGAAGGAGGGGAACAAAATTTGGTATTTCGACGACGTCCTCGAAGTCACCCCGCTGAAGGAGCTGCCGGAAAAGCTCCAGCCACCGGCTCCGGCGACGAAGAGACCCGCGCCCGACCGCCACGGGTCTCAGCCTTTCGCCGCCTCTTTCGCCCAAGTGTCCTTGAGTGTGAGGGTGCGGTTGAAGACGGGTTTGGCGGGCGCGCTGTCCTGATCCAAGCAGAAGTAACCGAGCCGCTCGAACTGGTAGCGCGCGGCGGGGTCGGCGGCTTGCAGCGATGGCTCCAGCTTGGCGGTGACGACTTCGAGGCTCTTGGGGTTGAGCGCGGTCTTGAAGTCGCGGCCGTCCGCTTCCGGTTCGGCCTCGGTGAAAAGGCGGTCGTAGAGACGCACCTCGGCGTCCACCGCGTGCGCGGCACTGACCCAGTGGATGGTGCCCTTGACCTTGCGGCCTGCGGTCGCGCCGCCGGTTTTACTGTCGAGATCGGCGGTGCAACGCAGTTCAACGACGTTGCCGGCGGCGTCCTTCACCACTTCGTCGCACTTGATGATGTAGGCGTATTTGAGGCGCACTTCGCCGCCGGGTTTGAGACGGAAGTATTTCGGCGGCGGAACTTCGGCGAAGTCATCGCGCTCGATGAACACCTCGCGGCTGAAGGGGACTTTGCGTTTGCCGGCGGTCTCGTCCTCGGGGTTGTTGGTGGCGTCGAGTTCCTCGGTCTGGCCGGCGGGGTAGTTGGTGATAACAACTTTGATCGGATGCAGCACGGCGAGACGACGGAGCGACCGCTTGTTGAGGTCCTCGCGGATGGCGTGCTCGTAGAGGGCGATGTCGGTGACGCTGACGAACTTGGTCACGCCCACGCCGATGGCGAAGGCCCGCAGCGCCTCGGGCGTCACGCCGCGTCGGCGAATGCCGCTGAGCGTGGGCAGGCGCGGATCATCCCAGCCGGTGACGAGGCCGGCCTCCACGAGCGCGTTGAGATTGCGCTTTGAGACAATCATGTGGCGGGGGATGAGCGTGGCGAGCTCGGATTGGTGCGGCAGCGCGCGCGGGAGGTCGAGCGACGCCAGGATCCAGTCATAGAGCGTGCGGTGGACCTCGAACTCCAGCGTGCAAATGCTGTGCGTGATGCCTTCGAGGTAATCGCTCAGGCAGTGCGCGAAGTCATACATCGGGTAGATGCACCACTTGCCGCCGGTGTGGTGATGCTCGGCGTGACGGATGCGATAGAGCAGCGGGTCGCGCAGCCATATGTTCGGCGCGGCCACGTCAATCTTCGCGCGCAGCACGCGCGTGCCGTCGGGAAACTCGCCGGCCTTCATGCGGGCGAAGAGGTCAAGGTTTTCGGCGACCGGACGATTGCGGAACGGCGAGGCCTGCCCAGTGCGACGGAACTCATCGGTCTGCTCCGGCGTCATGTCGCATACGAAGGCGAGGCCCTTCTCGATGAGCCGCACGGCGTAGTCGTGGATTTGGTCGAAGTAGTCGGAAGCGAAGAAAGGCTCGACGATGGGCGATTGGCGATTGGCCATGGGCGATCGCCCGGTGACCGCTGCGAGCTGGAAATCGTCTTTGCCGTTCACCGATTGCGTCGTGGGCGTTGCGCCTTTCGCCTTCAGGCCCAGCTTGTCATCCGCCCAACCGGTGATGAGCCAGTCCACGTCGCGCTGGATGCTCTCGACATACTCGACCTCCTCCTTCGTGGGATTCGTGTCGTCCATGCGGAGGTTGCAGACGCCGCCGAACTCGCGCGCGATGCCGAAGTTCAAGCAGATGCTTTTGGCGTGGCCGATGTGCAGGTAGCCGTTGGGCTCGGGCGGGAAACGGGTGTGGATGCGCGGGTAGCGGCCCTCGGCGACGTGCTGCGCGACGAGGTCGCGGATGAAGTCGCTCGGCGCGGGCGCGGGCGTGGCGGAAGCCGCGGCGTTGCTCATTTCACGTGCGGCGGACGGTAGCAAAGCTGTTCGGCGCGGCGAAAGAGGATTTCCCGCGCGGGCCTGGCGAAGCTCCGGCGCACTCAACCCGGCCTGCGTCGGCTCAAACGCCGCGCGCTCCTCCGGCCGGCGGGCGCAACCGCACCAACTCCTTGCGCACTTGCAGACGCCACCAATGGGTGACGTAGCTCGAGGCCGGCAGCGGCACCGGCGTGCGCCATTCCAGCCGATACCACGGACAACGCGGGGCTTCGTGGTGGTGGATGTGGCGGTTCAGGTTGAACAGCGGAAGCGTCACCCGGTATTCGTTCGTCGAGGCGGAGTCGTTCACGTCGCTGTGATGCTCCACGGCGGCGCGCAACGACACGGGCACCAGCAGCGTCAGGAGGTTCACGGCGAGTATCTTGCCCACCACGTCCGCGCAACCCAGCGCGCACCACAGCCCGATGCAACCGACCGAGATGGCGAAACCCGCGACCATCCGCCACGGGCGCACGAACGGCAGCCGTCCCCGCAGCGCGTCGGTGAGATAAATGAAGTGCTTCACCATCTCCAACTCGCGCCAGAAACTGCCGACCGCTGCCCCCGGCGCGTTGCGCGGAATCAATTCCTCCTCCGGCGTGTTCAGGTGCCGATGATGCGCGAGATGCGACGCGCGGAAGATTTCAAACCCACCAAAGAGCAGCAGCATCCCATCCCACGCGGTGAAGACATCGAGGTTGTGGCGATAGCGGCGAAAGGGCGTCCCGCGCAGGTATTCGTGCAACAGGATGCCGATGCGGTGCCCGACCAGCACGCCGGGCAGCAGTGCGAGCCAGAACGGCAGCGCGAGCAACAGCCACACGTAAAGCGCGCTCAATCCGAGCAAGCTGGCGTGCGTGAGCCAAACGGCGTGCGGGCTGCGGAGAAAGCGTTGCCAGGCATTCATGCGCGGTGATGAACGAGGTTTGCGAGCGTGTCGGCCAGTCCATCCAAGTCCTGCGGACCGATCTCGCCCATGAGACAAAGCTGCAGCCAGTTACGCTCCACCAAGTGCCGGCTACGCGAAGCGACGAGCCAACCGGCACGCTCCAAGGCATCGGCCACGTCGGTGACCCTCGCTGCGCGCGGCAACGCGACGGTCAGCACCGAAGTCGCCTGCGGCTCGACCAGCACGAGGCGACGCGCAAGGAATTCCTCCCGCAATCGTGCCCCCAACTTTTGCACGCGGGTGAACTTAGCCGGCCAGTCGGACTGGCACAGCGCGGCGTGCAAGGCCGCGAGGACGTTTGAGCCGAGCGTGAACGGCACACCCTCGTCGGTCGCATACAGGCCAAGGTCCAGCGCGCGCGGCACGCGGTCGGGCGCGGGCGCGACCGGCTCGTGATGGAACACAACGCCGACGCCGGCGACGGCGGCGAGACCCTTGCCGCTGGTGCTCGCCGCGAGATGCACGCGGCGCAGGTCCACCGGCGCAACTCCGAGCGAACTCACGCAATCGAGGCACAGCCGCACGCCGCGCGGTTCGCAGATGCCCAGGAGCGCCTCTATCGGCGTGAAGGCACCCGTGCTGGTCTCGCAATGCACGGCCCACAACCACTTCGTCTCGGGATGCGCATCCAGCCAAACGGCAAGGCCGGCAAGATCAAGCGGCTCGCCCCACTCCTGCCGCCAATGGTGATGCGGCAGGCGCGCGCGGCGCGCATGGTCTGCGAGGCGTTCCCCGAATTCGCCGTGGCTGGCAACGACTCCGGGCGCATTGAGCAACCCAATTTGCGAGCACACCACTTCGTTCGCCAACGTGCCGCTGCCCGGCAGTAACGCGGCGTGCGCAGCTCCAGTCATTGTGCGCAGAGCGGCGCGGCATGCGCGGACGCGGTCGAGAAAGTCCGCCGCGCGGTGCGACACCGCATCACTTTGGAACGCGCGGCGCACGGCGGCGGGCAGCATGACCGGACCGGGCAACAGGTTCACCACCGGCTTGCTGAGGTGCGGCGAGATGCCCTGTCGGAAGCGTTCCAACGTCACTTGCATCGGCTGATACCACGCACCCTCGCGCCCCACGAGTGGACCGAACGGCATGAAGCCAAGGTGCTCATAGAGCTTCCGCTGCCGGGTCGTGGCGGAGACCACGGCGGCGTCGTGGCCGCGCGCGGTGACTTCACGTTCAAGCAGGCGCATCAGCCCCACAAACACTTCCGAGCCGCGCCATTCCTTCTCGATGGCAAGCAGGCGCACCTCCACCCAGCGGCGGTCGGGCGACAAATGAGAATCGAGGTCGTGGAGTTTCGCGTGGAGCGAGAACGGCCGGCACGCACGCAACGTGATCATGCCGGCCAAGTGCTCGCCGGCGAGCGCGATGAGGTAGGTGTTCTCCGCGTGGAACTTGTCCACCAGCCGGCGTTCGGTGTTCGGCGCGTGCTGCGGAATCTCCTCAACAAACGTGCGGTAGTTCAGCGCGTGGATGGCTTCAAACTCCGCCGGGGTGTCGGCAACTTTGAACGTGAGAGATTTGTTCATTGCGGTGGTTTGGCTTGAAAACGAGCGCGCAGGTCCGAGCGGTGACTCCACAGCACCAGCGCCAACATCGCGAGGGCGAGCGTCCAGTCCGGCACGGTTCGCAACGGCAACAGCCAAATGAACACACCCACGCTCACGGCGATGCCTTTGCCGCCGTGGAAGCCGAGTTGCACTGGCCAGAGATGTCCGGCGAGCACCGCGAGGCCCGCAGCGGTGAGCCACCATTCGCGGAGGCCGAACGAAGCCGCGAGCACCATCGCCAGCAACCCGCGCAGGCCGTCCAGCAGGGCGACGATGGCGAAGCCCCACCGACCGAGGACGCGCCCCGCGTTCCGCGCGCCGGTGGTGCCACTGTGCAATGCCCGCAGGTCCGAACCGGTGCGCCAGCGCACGAGATACCACGCGGTCACCACACAGCCGATGGCGTAGCAGAGCAGCAGCGCGAGGACGAAGGTGGCGTTCATGGGCGAAAGACAGGCGGGTGCATGCGCAGGACTCGGATTGACGCAGACCCTGCCACGAGCCGGAGCGTTTGGCGAGCAGTACGCAGCCCGCGCTGGCAAGGGAGCCGGCGGAGATTTCCCGATTCCCTCTGGACGGTCGTGCTCATGAGCGGGCGCGACCATAGGGATGACAGCGCGGTCGGGGTTAATTGAAATTAGTTCGCTCGCTATCAGGCGGTGCGAACGCCCCCAAGGCAGCACGAACGAGCGCCTTTGTCGCCGGCGGCGTTCGCCTGACTGAAAAGCAAGGCTCGACCTTGCCCCGCTGCGCGTTACACTAGCCTCGTCATGTCAACGATTGCGCCGCCCGCGCCGCCGCAGAAAATCAACCTCCGCCGCCCGGACATTATGTCGGCCGTGCAGGCGCAGGTGGAGTCGCACTACCGCAGCACGCTCGTCGAGCGGATCCGCGCCAGTGGCAACCAACTCGCCGCGCCCGGACTGACCATCAAACTCGCGAAGGAGTTTGGCTTTTGCTACGGCGTCGAGCGCGCCATTGACCTCGCCTATGCGGCCCGCCGCAGCTTCTCGGCGGAGAAGCCCATCTACCTGCTCGGCGAAATCATCCACAACCCCGAGGTGAACGACCAGATCCGCGCGATGGGCATCCGCACCATTTCCAACCGCCCGACCGACGCGGAGATGGCCATTCTCCAACGCGAGGACGTGGTCATCATCCCCGCGTTCGGCACCGAAGTCGCCACGCGGCGCAAGCTGGAGGAGAAAGGCTGCGTGCTCGTGGACACGACCTGCGGCGACGTGATGAGCGTGTGGAAGCGAGTCCGCCAATATTCGAAGGAAACCGTCACCAGCATCATCCACGGCAAGGCCAAGCACGAGGAGACCAAGGCCACGACCTCGCAGGCCACGGCCTACGGCACCGGCCATTACCTCGTCGTCTTCAACCTCGCGGAGACCGACTACGTCTGCGACTATATCCTGCGCGGCGGGAACAAGGCGGAGTTCTTGGAGAAGTTCAAAGGCGCGCACTCGCCGGGCTTCGATCCCGACCAGCACCTGCTCGCCGTGGGCGTGGCGAACCAGACCACGATGTTGCGCGGCGAGACGGAGGAAGTGCAGCGGCGCTTCCGCGCGGCGATGGAGAAGAAATACGGCGCGGCCAAACTCGACGAGCATTTCCGCTACTTCGACACCATCTGCGGCGCGACGCAGGACCGGCAGGACGCGCTGGAAAAGCTGTTGCAGACCAAGCTCGACCTGCTGCTGGTCGTGGGCGGCTACAACTCGTCGAACACGTCGCACCTCGCCGAAATGGGCGAGAAGGTGCTGCCGACCTACTTCATCAAGAACGCCGCGAAGATGGAGTCCGCCGCGCTCATCCGGCACTGGAACCAGCACACCCACGTCGAGGAGTCCACGCCCGACTGGCTCCCGTCGGGCACACTTACCGTAGGCATCACCGCCGGTGCGAGCTGCCCGAACAACCTGATCGAGGACACCATCCGTCGCCTGTTCGAGCTGCGGGGCATCTCGGTGGTGGATCTGCTGACGGCGCCGACCGGCGCCCGCTGAGGATTGGCGGGGCGCCCGGGCGCCGGAGTGGATCGCCGGCACCGATCCCGGTTGGGTTCCGGTGGGAGTTTCTTTGATGAGGCCTTCCCCGGAAGTCGTCCCAACCCATGGATCGTCCGGTGGACATCGTCGGG
>JBJTAU010000094.1:0-6497 GCA_046090965.1 Limisphaerales bacterium
CAAGTCCCTTTCCGCCGAGCAGCGCACCACGGGCATCTATGACAAGACCGCTCCCAAGGACATCATCACCGCGGCGGATCGCGTCGCCAAGCGCCTCGAACCCGCCGGCATCGCCTACGCCAAGCTCAACGGCGCGCAGAAGGAGTTGCTCAAGAAGATCGTCGCCGAGTATGCCAACCGCGTCCGGGCCGACGTCGCCAAGACCGACCTCGCCAAGATCGACAAGGCCGGTTGGGACCAGGTCGCTTTCGCGTGGGCGGGCGGCTTGGAGCGCGGCGATGGGCACTACTACCGCGGGCAGGGGCCGACCTTCCTCCTCGAATACGACAACACCCAGAACAACGCGAACCACGTCCACGCCGTCTGGCGCGACTTCACCAACGACTTCGGCGAGGACCTGCTCAAGAAGCACTACGAGCAATCCCACAAGAAGTAACCGCCGCTGTCATCGCCGCGCGCCATGTTCCGCCGCACCTTTGTCCTCGGGATTCTGACAATCGCGCTGGCCGCGACTTCGTCACTCGCGCAGGAAGCCAAGCCCAAGGCCGACGCCAATTCCATCCTCGTGCCTGTCACAGACGATCCCGCACTGCCGCGCGTGTTGCTCATCGGCGACTCCATCTCGATGGGCTATACGCTGCCCGTGCGCGAGCGGCTCAAGGGCAAGGCCAACGTCCACCGCATTCCCACCAATGGCGGGCCGAGCACCAACGGCCTGCGCAACCTCAAGACCTGGCTCGGCACCGGGAAGTGGGACGTGATCCACTTCAACTTCGGCATCCACGACATGAAGTTCATGGAGCCGGGCAAGCAGCAGGTGCCCCCGGAGGCGTATGAAAAGAATCTCCGCGAGATCGTGAAGCAGCTTCAGGCCACCGGCGCGAAGCTGATCTGGGCCACCACCACGCCCATCCCCGACGGCGAGTTGAACCCCAAGCGGACCTTTGACAAGGTGCCGACCTACAACGCCATCGCGACGAAGGTCATGACGGAGGCAGGCGTAACCATCAACGACCTCAACCCCCACATCACACCGCATCTGGCGAAGCTGCAAAACCCGAAAGATGTTCACTTCAGCAAGGAAGGCTCCGAGTTCCTCGCGCAAGCCGTCGCGGCGAAGATTGAGGCACAGTTGGCTAAGAAGTGAAACGCACCGCGAGAAGCCCGAAAGTTGAAGCCAACTGGAAGGTGAGGCTAATTGGGGGACCTTAGTAAGCTCCCGTCGTGGTTAATTTATAGGAACAAATCCGATCGCAGGCGCGACTGGATCGTAGTGGATTTTCGTCCCAGAGGGCGCGACCGGTGGGCTGGCAATCGCGCCTTTCGCGACGGCCTCCGCCAAATCTTTCGGCACCTGGCCAGTCCGATTGACGTAGGCTGTCAGGGCTTCATTGACGCTCTTCAATTCGCCCGCGGCGGCCGGATCCAAGGGAGAGGCTGTCTGCTGGACCGCAGACTTGGAAGCGACCGGCTTTGAACGCTTACAGCCAGAGGTCAAAGTAACGCAGGAGAATGCGATGAGAATTAGGGTGCACCCGAAGCGGAACGAGCCGTAAAGTGGGATGCCCAGTAACTCGCCTGCCCACTGAAGGAAGCGGTTCATGAAGTTCAGTCCAGCTTCGAGGTGACCGCCCGCAGTTTGGCGAGGTCATTGGGTGCCTGTGCGTCCGAGATGGTGGCAACGCCATCCCACGAAATCACTGCAGCATCCTTTAGTTTGTAAATCTCTGAGTGGCCATCCGCAAAGTTAAGGGCATAGGCGGATCCGTGAGTGGCGGCAGGCTTGTCCAGCACACCGCGGGTTCCAGACATATCCACGGCAAACCAAGTGTCGTTGATGCCGAGAGGGCTCTCGTCCACAAACACCCAAAGCCCGGCCGGCCCAATATTGTTCATGTCCTCCTCCCGACGGTAGCTGCGATAGGAGGGATTAGTGCTGCCGCCGACTTTCTGCTCAGTCACCCAACTGTTCATGGAAATACTGCGATTCTTATTGGGACCGGTGGCATGACGGCGCTTATCTGCCGGGCACTTGTAAATCTTTTCTGCTCTTGAAAAAGGAAAGAGTGGGGCGTTTTTAAGGCAATTGTCGTTGATAGAGTCCGGGGTGCCGGCCTGGTAAATGGTGTAGACATCCTGTTGGTCACCGAAGGCCCAAGCATTGGGATTAGGGGTAGCTGCAGTGCGGTAGCCTTGGATGAAGCGATTTTCGTAGTCGCCGTAATAGAGCAACCAAGCCAAACCAAGCTGCTTCATGTTGTTGAGGCACTGAGTATTCTGTGCCTTCGTCTTTGCCTTCGCTAACGCCGGCAACAGCATTCCGGCGAGGATCGCGATGATGGCGATGACAACGAGCAGTTCGATGAGGGTGAAGCCCTGACGAGGGCAACGGCGGGAAGCAGTGGTCATTGGAGTTGGATTGGCTATCGGCTCTGATGCATTGCCGGACACGGTAACCCAGACGCCGGCCCGAGCAAGAGGGTTTCTAACAATTGGCCTTGCCTCAAATCGGTCTCGATTTCATCGGCCACCGGGCACGGCGTTGGTGAGGGCGGCAAAGCGCGCGAGCTGTTCGGTCGCGAGCCGGCCCTGCGCCACGAGGTCGCGGGTGTGCGCCGTCAGGAGCGGTGCGGTGCGGGGATCGGCGTGCAAAGCACGGGTGAAGGAAGCCCAAGCCGATTCCGCTTCGCCCAATTCGTATTCACGAATGCCCTGGCGCAACCAGCTGAAAGCGTCGCGTGGCAGGGTTTCGTCGTGGAGCTTGTGGCGCTTGGCCCAGTTCTCCAGCCACTCCACGCGCCGGCGGCCGTTGGTGAAGTAGGCGGAGGGGAGGCTCTGCAAGTGCGCCTGATAACGCTCGCGGCGCGGCACCTCCGTCCAGGCGGGCGCAGTGGGGAGCAGGCGGAGTTCATGGACCTTCTCCGCCAGTGCGCGGGCGATGTGCTGATGGCCGCCCAAGGTGGGATGGACGTGGTCGAGGTAAAGATCGTTGCCGGGCAGGCCGTCCGGGCCGAGGCGTTCGAGCAGCACGCGCGCGTCCACGAGGGGCGTGCGTGTCTCGGCGGCGAGCGCGAGCTGAATTTGGTAACTGCGCTCCAGCATGCGCAGCGGGCAGATGTCCTCGTCCTTCGCGCGGAGGAAGTAATCCCGCGCCGGCTGGTGCTGGCCGAGGCGGTCGAGGCACCGGGCGATGCGGTAGTTGAGCAAGGCGTGCTGCGGGTCAATGGCCTCGGCCGCGCGATAGCCGGTGAGCGCGGCGGGCAGGTCATCGCGGAAGTCGGCCCGCGTGGCGGCATCGAACTGGCGCTGCCATTCGTCCTCCTGCGCCGGCGTGAGACCGGCACGGTGCTCGGACTTGAAGGGCGGGCAGTCGCGGAGGTTCGAGCCGAGCGTAACGATGATGACGGGCACGTGCGCGGTGCGGCACTCGGCGAGCATGACGCGGAAGCTGTCCTCGAACTGCCGGAGGACGCGCGCGTGCCACTCTGCATCGCGGTGGTAGGCGGCGTAGCCAGCGCGGGAATGGTCCAGCCGTGCGTCCACCTCGGCGGAGCCAGCGGCAGCTTCGGCCGCGCGGGACGATGCAGCGGCGGCAGGCGAAAGAATGCGCCGGGCCAAGGCGACGGTGCGCAACGCAGCGGCATGTTCCGTGAGCCAATGGCGCGCGGTGGAACGGGCTTTCAGGTCGTCGTAAGTGCGGTCTTCGAGGAAGTCGTTATGCCCCATCGCGAGGATGATGAGGTCGGGCTGGTAGCGGAGCGCCTCGCGCAGGACGTGAGTCAGTCGGTAGCTCGCGTAGGAGATGCCGCCGCAGTTGATGGCCTGGACCGCGCGGTCCGGGGCGCGCGCGGCCAGTTCCAGCTCCAACCACTTGGGGAAAGCCGTGTCGTTGAGATACGGATGGCCATAAACGGTGGAGCCACCGAGAGCGAAGACACGGAAGGCATTCGTCGGCTTGGCCGCCGGAAATTCCTGAACGCCAAAGAAGCCCTCCTTCGCCCGGGCCGTGCGATAGACGTTGCCGACGCGCTCGAACACGGGTCGTTGTCCGCTGATGCCCGCGACCGGGTCGTCCATCGGGCGCGCGACATCCGCCAACCGCAGCGCGCCTTCCAGCAACACGAGCGGCAGCAGCCCGACGAGGACAGCTCCGAGGCGAAACCAACACCGGCGGGAGGTGGAAACGCGAGCAGTCGCAGTAGGCGGTGGCGAATCTGGCGCAGGCGCGTTCACGGTGGCGACGCGCGCACCATAATCACGGGGAACCCAAAGGAGGAGTGGAAAGCGCGCCTTGTCAGCCGCGCGGTGACGCGGAAGACCAAGCTACCTAGTCGCAGCGGAGGCAGGCTTCTCCGGCTTGGCAGCTTTACTGATCCGGCGTTGGAGGGATTCCTTCACCGCGTCGAGCCGTGGATCGCTGATCTGATCCAGATACAGCCGCGCCAGGTTGAAATGCTGGGCCGTGATGGCGTAACGGGCGAGGTGCGAGCGGACCTCGTCGCGATCGGGCTCGGTCGTGGCCAACGAGTAGGCGTGCTGCCAGGCGGCCAACCCTTCGGCCCGGCGCGCGGGCGTGATGAGGTAGAACGTCCGCGCGTAGTCAGCTGCGCGGGCGAAGCTCGCTGGCTCCAGAAGCATCCCCCGCCGGTATAAGACCAGCACTTTTTCAAAGACCGCGTGTTCGGTCTGCTTGAAGAACCGCGCGGCATCGGTTCGGTAGAGCAGCATCGCGGTGGCGTAATCGAAGTAATAGCACGCCTCAGTCGGAGCGAGGGAGAGGCTCTTCTCGAAGCAGGTGAACGACTCCGAAACGCGCCCGTTATGGCTGAGATAATGTGCCAGCTCGTTCCATGGCGCGGCGCTCGTGGGGTCCTCCGCCCGGCCTTCCTCCCAACTGCGAATGGCCTCCAAGTCTTCCTTCAGGTCGGCTTGGAACGCCTGCTCCAGCACCGCCGCCGGCCGGTGTTCCGGATGCCTCGCCCGGAACGCAGCCAACGCGTTGCTGACCAGCTGGACGCGATGCTCCATTCGGGTGCTCAACAGATTCTGCGGCAGACGAAGCACTAACCCGAAAAGATACAACTTTCCGTTGCGCAATGTTTACTCAGCCTTGCCCCTCACTTGGGCTGGCCGGGCGGGGTCAGGCGACGACCGTCGTCTTTGGTCGGCTGGGGCAACGCCTTGTCCAGCAGCTCGCGTGACAATCGGCTCTTCACTCCGGCCAGAGAGGGATCCGTCACCGAGTCCAGATGCTGCCGTGCCTCGCCCAACTTCCCGGCCCCAGCCTTCACCCGCGCCAGATGCAGGTGCGTGGCTTCGCGCTCCTGGCCGTTGCGCGCCAGAGACAACGCGGTGCTCCAGGCCGCGATGGCTCCCTCGTGATCCGGCGGCTGCAACCCGTAGAACGCCTGCGCCAGATCGGTCGCGAGCTGGAAGCTGGCCGGATCAAACTTCTGCGCGAGGCGATACAACTCCAGCGCGTGCCGGAGCACCTGCTGCTCGGAAATGCGGTAGTGCTCCGCCGCGTCCTTGCGATGCAGCACGATCACCGAGGCAAGGTTGTGGTAGTAGATCGCCTGCCGGGGATTCATCTCGATGGCCTTGGAGTATAGCTCGAACGCCTTGGCCACCGGCCCCGTTTCGCCGTAGCTGTTGGCCAGGTTGTTGTAGGCCGCCGGGTTCGACGGATCCAGTTCCAGCGCTTTCTCCCAGCGCTTGCGGGCTTCCAGTTCCTCACCGAGATCGTTCAGCAAACTTCCCAACGCAAGCTGCCCGCGCGCGTGCCTGGGATGGCGCTGAAGACAGTCCTCGTTGGCCTTCTTCACCGGTTCGAGCTTCTGCTCCACTTGCAGGCTTAACGAGGCCCGCCTTAACCCCGCGTTCTTCACGCCCGAGTTCTCGCTGGCCTTCACCAGCTTTTCAATTTCCTCATCCGCCGCGACGTCCAGCGCCATCCCCCGCTGGAAGTCCGCCTCCACCGGATCAGCGGTGGAGGTCGAAAACTTGAGGGCGGACACGTCCGATTTTGACGCACCACCCGCCGGCCACACGCCAAGTGCGCCAACAACCGCAATGAGAGCAAGCCACTTCACCGCGCCAACGTAGCAAGCCTGGGCCGCCGGTCCAAGCGCGCCTTTTTCGTCGTGGCACTGCGGCCGGCCCGCTAGCCTGCCGTCATGTTGGACCTCGCTTTGCGTAGCGCGATGACGCTGCTGGAGCCCATCGGTTTCGTCTGGGCCTGTCTCGTGGTGCTGGCCCTCCTGGCCCTGCGAAGACGCCGCGCGCGCTTGGCCGCCGCACTCGGCGCGCTGGCCCTGTTCATCTGGATCATCGGCGCGACGCCGCTTCCGGGCAGCCTGCTCGGCTCGCTCGAACGTCCATGGGTCGGCGTGAAGCGCGCGGCGTTGCCCGAGGCCGACGCCATCGTGCTGCTCGGCGGCTTCTCGGCTCCCTCGCGGGAGGAAGTCGGCCGGTTGCACTTCAATCAAAGCGCCGAC
>JBJTAU010000095.1:0-16968 GCA_046090965.1 Limisphaerales bacterium
GCTCATGCGCGCCTCCAGCGGCTCGGTCGTGCTGGTGAATCCCACGTCGCGCTTCCTCGAAATCCAAGCGGCCCACGGCTTGCCCGGCGATCTCGCGGACTTCCGGCTCCCCATCGGCGTCGGCATCACCGGCTGGGTCGCGCGCACCGGCCAGCCCGCGCGCGTGGGCGATGTCGCCGCCGACCGCCGTTACGTCCGGCTCCGCCCCGAGGTGCGTTCTGAACTCGCCGTTCCCCTCCTGCTCAACAACGAACTGCGCGGCGTGCTCAACGTGGATTCCGAGCGCCTCAATGCCTTCACGGCGGACGACCAGACCTTGCTCGAAGAACTCGCGCTCCAAGCCGCGCGCGTCATTCAGAACACCTGGCTTTACGAGCAGCTCCGCCTCAAGGCCCGGCTCTTCGAGTCGCTCGCCAGCGTGAGCCAGACCATCAACTCCACGCTCAACCTCGACGATGCCCTGAGTGTCATCACCCGCGAGGCGTGCCAGCTCATGGACGCGAAGATGGCGTCGCTGCTCCTGCTGGACGAATCGCGCGAGTGGCTCGATCTCCGCGCACACCACGGCGCGGGCCCAGGCTACCTGAACAAGCCGCGCCTCAGCCTCGCCGAGAGTCTTGTCGGCAACGTCGTGCGCCGCCGCCGACCGATCCAGGACGAGAACGTGCAGACCAGCGGCCGCTACCAGAACATCTCCGTGGCCCGGGGCGAAGGGCTCGTTTCCCTCCTCAGCGTGCCGCTCCTCTTCGGCGGCCAGGCGCTCGGCGTCCTCAATGTTTACAAGGGCACGCCGCATATCTTCTCCAACGAGGAAGTCCGCATCCTCGCCGCGCTCGCCGAGCTCTCCGGCATCGCCATCGAGAAGGCGCGGCTCTACGAGCGGATCGTGGACGTGGAGGAGCAGCTCCGGCAGAACGAACGCCTCTCCGCGCTGGGCCTGCTCGCCGCCGAGGTCGCGCACGAGATCCGCAACCCGCTCACGGTGATGAAGATGCTCTTCCACTCGCTGAACCTGAAGTTCCCGCCCGCCGACCCGCGCGGGCAGGACTCGAAAATCATGGGCGAGAAGATGGACCACCTGAACCGCGTGGTGGAACAGATCCTCGACTTCGCGCGCAGCACCGAGCCACGCCTCGCGCCGGTGAACGTGAACCAGCTCCTCGACGACTTGAGCCTGCTCACGCGCCACAAGCTCCGCCAGCAACGCGTCGCAGTCGTGCGCGAACTGGCGCCGGATCTGCCAGTGATTCAGGGCGACGCCACGCAGCTCGAACAGGCTTTCCTCAACCTCACGCTCAACGCCGTCGAGGCCATGCCCGAAGGCGGGCGGCTTACCATCACCACGCGCGCCGTGCGTCCGCCGCGCTCACGCAAGGAGCCAACGCACGTGGTCATCGAGTTCTCGGACACGGGCACCGGCATGAGCGAAGAGCAGCGGCAGAAGGCGTTCAGCTCGCTGCTGGAGACGACAAAGGCGAAGGGCACGGGCCTGGGCTTGGCAATTGTCGCGCGCGTCGTCGAGACGCATCGCGGCGAAGTGCGCGTTGATTCCGCTGCTGGCCGGGGCACGATCTTCACCATCACGCTGCCGGTGGGGTGAAGGAGCGCGGCACTTATGCCGCAGATGGGTGGAGCGGGCAGGCGTCTTCCTCGCGCACCGCGAGGCAGAGCATTCTCCGGTCTGGAAGCTGCGCCCCGTTCAGGCCGCCGCTTGCACGGGCTTGCGCTGCACGAAGGGCTGGACTTCGCCACGCACGACGGCAGCGGTGATTTTCACAGCCGCCACATCGTCCGCGCCGGGGATGTCATACATCACGTCGAGCATGAGGCGCTCGAGCAGGCCGCGCAGCGCGCGCGCGCCAGTGCCTTTCTTGATGGCTTGGGCGGCGAGTTCGCGCAGCGCGTCGGGCGTGATTTCCAGCGTCACGTCCTCCATGCCGAGCAGCTTGCCGTATTGCTTCACCAGCGCGTTGCGCGGCTCGGTGAGGATAGTGACGAGCTGATCCTCGGTGAGTTCTTCGAGCGCCGTGACCATCGGCAGGCGACCGATCAGCTCGGGGATGTAGCCGAAGCTCAACAGGTCCTCCGGCTCGACTTTCGCGAGCACCTCGCGCTTTTCGACGGATGACAAGTGCTGCTGCCGCGCCGCGCCGAAGCCCATCACGCGGTTGCCGAGCCGGCGCTGAATGACCTTGTCCAGCCCGACGAACGCGCCGCCGCAGATGAACAGGATGTTGGTGGTGTCCACCTTAATGTATTCCTGCTGCGGGTGTTTGCGTCCGCCGGTGGGCGGGACGTTGCAAATCGTTCCTTCGAGCATCTTCAGCAGCGCCTGCTGCACACCCTCGCCGGACACGTCGCGCGTGATGGAGACGTTCTCGGTCTTGCGTGCGATCTTGTCGATCTCGTCCACGTAAACGATGCCGACCTGTGCGCGGCCCACGTCGTAATCGCACGACTGGAGCAGGCGCAGGATGATGTTCTCCACGTCCTCGCCCACGTAGCCGGCCTCGGTGAGCGTGGTGGCGTCGGCAATGGCGAAGGGCACGTCGAGGATGCGCGCGAGCGTGCGGGCGAGCAGCGTTTTGCCGGAGCCGGTGGGGCCGATAAGCAGGATGTTGCTCTTCTCGATCTCCACGTCGTCGGCTTTCAGCTCGCGCACCTCACGCGCGCCGCCGGTTGCCTTCCGTTCGTGGATGATGCGCTTGTAGTGGTTGTGAACGGCGACAGCCAACGTCTTCTTCGCGTGTTCCTGACCGATGCAGTAGCGGTCCAACTCGGCCTTGATGACGCTGGGCTTGGGAATCTTGAGCTTCGGCGTCGTGCGCTTGGTGTCGGCGGCCAACTCTTTGTCGAGCACGCCTTTGCAGACGTGGATGCAGGCGTCGCAGATGTAAACGCCCGGGCCGGCGATGAGCTTCTTCACCTCCGCGTGCGATTTGCCGCAGAAGGAGCAGAGCGTGAGGTTGTGCGGGCGAGCCACGGGGAAGTTGAGAGTTGGGGAGTTGAGAGATGAGAGTCGCGTCAGCTCACCACGCTGCTCTTCTCCGGCAAGCTGGCGATGTCCTTGCGGTTCGCGACGACCTCGTCCACGAGGCCGAACGCCTTGGCTTCGGCGGCGGACATGAAGTTGTCGCGGTCGCAGGCTTTCTCGACGATGTCCACGGGCTGGCCAGTGTGCTTGGAAATGATTTCGTTGAGGCGCTGCTTGAGCTTGAGCATGTATTTGACGCGGATTTCCACGTCGCTGGCCTGGCCCTCCGCGCCGCCAAGCACTTGGTGGATCATGATGTTCGAGTTGGGCAGCGCGTGACGCTTGCCCTTCGTGCCGCCGCAGAGCAGCACCGCACCCATGCTCGCGGCCTGGCCGACGCAGTAGGTGTTCACGTCGCAGGTCATGAACTGCATCGTGTCGTAAAGCGCGAGACCCGCCGTGACGCTGCCGCCGGGGGAGTTGATGTAGAGATGAATGTCCTTCTTCGGGTCGTTCATCTGGAGGAAGAGGAGCTGCGCGATGATGACGTTGGCCACCATTTCATCCACCGGCGTGCCGAGGAAGATGATGCGGTCAATGAGCAGGCGCGAGTAGATGTCGTAGCCGCGCTCGCCGCGGCCGGTCTGCTCCACGACCATCGGGACGAGCAGGCTGTTTCGAGGTTGTTGCGATTCGTTCATTTGGTGCGCGGACGGTAACGCCCGACCGGGGCGAGCGCAAGGGCGGCGGCTTAGACTCCAGCTCGAAACTCAAATCTTGATCCTGCTCGCAAGAATCCATCGATCAGCAGCGAAGCAGGATTAGCAGTCCAGTGAACAAGTCTTCGGCGAATTAACGGCGCGGAACTACATCAGTCGGAGCTTCCCCGCGTGGCAAAGTGAAACTCCAATCCGAGGTGTTCTGCGCACACTCGCCCCTGAGGACTACGAGCACGCCCGGCAGGTCTATCGCAAGCTGCTGGCAGAGTCGCCAGTGGATTGACCCGGGACCGATCCCCAAAGCTGGCACTAGCAGGCTGCCAAGGCTCCCGCCGGCGTTTTTTTCATCGCCTGCCCTTCGCGGGTTGGCTTTCATTCACCTGCCGCCCGTGAGTGACGATATCAAATTCGCCTGCGAGAAGTGTGGGCAATCCGTCAGCATCGCCTCCGTCCACGCCGGCGCGAGCCTGCACTGCCCGGGCTGCGGGGGCTCACTCACGGTGCCGACGGTTCAGCCCGGCACCGGCGCGGCCAACTCCGGCACGGGCGGGATCACCTTCAAGAGCGAGAAGGGCAGTTCCGAGCACGCGGCCGGCGAGCTGATCGTGAAGCGCTACCGGCTGGAACGCGTCCTCGGCCGCGGCGGCATGGGCGTGGTGGGGCTGGCGAAAGACGAGCAGCTCAACGAAAAGGTCGCGCTCAAGTTCGTGCCGCCGGAAATCCGCTCGGACAAGGACGCGCTCAAGGACCTCCGCCGCGAGACGCAGAAGAGCCGCAAGCTTTCCCACCCGAACATCATCCGCATCCACGACCTGAACCAGTCCGAAGACACGGACCCGTTCATCTCGATGGAATTTGTGGCCGGCGAGACGATGAGTTCGCTGCGTGTCTGCTCGCGCTCGGCGACGCGGCCCGAGCGCAGAAGAAAGAGCCGGAGGCCATGGTGTTTTACGAACGCGTGCTCACCCTCAAAGGGCTCGACAGCCAGAAAGTTGAACCGGGGCGCGCAACCTTCGAGCAACTCGCCAATCAACGGCTGGGAAGGTGACTGGTATGGGCAATTGCCGGCTTTCATCTGATCCTCTCGGTATGAAGCGCATCGCCTGGCAGTTCTTAATTTCGCTCATCTGCTTGGGCACCACGGCGCTTGCGGCCGCGCCACGCCCGAACATCGTCCTCATCCTCGCCGATGATCTCGGCTACTCCGATCTCGGTTGTTACGGCTCCCGCATTGCAACGCCGAACCTTGATCGGCTCGCGGCGGGCGGGCTGCGCTTCACGCAGTTCTACAACGCCGCCCGCTGCTGTCCCACGCGTGCGGCGTTGCTCACCGGCCTTTATCCGCATCAAGCGGGCGTGGGACACATGCTCCAGGCGTGGCGGCCGCCCAGCTACACAAGCGGCCTCGGCGAGAACACCGCGACCATCGCCGAGCTGTTGCGCGAGGCGGGCTACCGCACGTATCACGTCGGCAAGTGGCACGTCGGTGGCGTGGGCGGCAATCTGACAGCGGACAGCCCGGCGGCGCGCAATCATCCGATGAACCGGGGCTTTGACCGTGCCTACGGTTCCGGCGGCGGCGGGAACTCCTTCGCTCTGACTCCGCTCTACTCCGACCGCGAAAACATCAAGGCCGGCGAGGATTTTTACGCCACCGACGCCTTCACGGACCACGCGGTGAAGTTCCTCGAGGAGCACGGGCGCGAGGCGAAGGACAAGCCGTTCTTCCTCCACCTCTGCTACACCGCGCCGCACTTTCCGCTGCACGCCAAGCCGCCCGCCCTTGCGAAATATCGCGGCCGGTTCATGCACGGCTGGGACGTGGAGCGCGAGCGCCGCTTCGCGAAGCAGAAGGAACTCGGACTCTTCCCGCGCGACGCCCAGCTCTCGCCGCGCGCTCCCGAGGCGAAGGCGTGGCAGGACCTGCCCGAGGCCGAGCGCAAGGACTGGGACCTGCGCATGGCCGTGTATGCCGGGAGGATTGACTGCCTGGATCAAGGCGTCGGGCGCGTGCTGGACGCGGTGAAGAAGCTCGGCGCGGAGCAGAACACCCTCGTGCTCTTTCTCTCCGACAACGGCGCGAGCGCGGAGTTCCTCGACTCTTGGCCCAATCCGGCGCGCGGTCACAAGCCCGGCAGCGAAATCGGCTCGCGCGATTCGCACAAGTGCCTCGAAGTCGGCTGGGCCAACGCGGCGAACACGCCGTTCCGCGAGCACAAGATGTGGGACCACGAGGGCGGCATAAGCACGCCGCTGATCGTGAGTTGGACGGCGGGCATCGCGGCGCGCGGGCAGCTCACCTCCGCACCGGGCCACGTCATTGACCTCCTGCCCACCTGCCTCGAACTCGCCGGCGCGAAGTATCCCGAGCAGTTCAAGGAACGTGCCCTCACGCCGTTGCCCGGCCGCAGCCTGCTTCCCGCGCTGCAAGGCAAGCCGCTCGGCGAGCGCACGCTGGCGTGGGAGCACGAGGGCAACCGCGCCGTGCGCGTGGGTGACTGGAAGCTCGTCGCGTCCTTCCGCGGCCCGTGGGAGCTCTACGACCTCAACCGCGATCGCGCCGAACTGAACAACCTCGCCGCGCAGCAGCCGGCGAAGGTGAAGGAACTCGCCGCCGCGTGGCAGCAGTGGGCGGACAAGGTCGGGGTCGTGCCGTGGGAGCAGTTGCCCGGGGCAAGCTACAAGCCGAGTGCGACGTATCGGAAAAAAGGCGAGGCGTTGCCGGCAGCGAAGTAACCGCAGTTGCGGGCTTCAGCTTGCGTGCGTAGGAACGACGTGGAGCCCACATCCGTCTCGCCCGCGTCTGCGGATTTTCACCCTTCCTTCTCCAGCGGCGTGACCGGGTCAATGAACACCCAGCACAGCGCGCCGAGGCCATACACGGCGGCGAAGACGTAGAAGTTGATGGCCCAGTTGTTGTTCGTCGCCGCGAGGATGAGCGGCACGGCCATGGGCGCGACGGCACCGCAGAGTTCAGGGCTTTCCGCCTGACTTCTGAACGGCGTCGCGGATGTCCGTGAGAATGTCCACAAGGAAGGCGAGGAAGAAACCGCCGATCATGACCCCGCCGCCGACGAGCGCCATCTGCCGGCCTTGGGGTGAAGGTTCGGGGCTGCACGCCATCACGATCAGGCCGGTCAGGAGCGCGAAGAGGCTCAAGCCGCCGACCATGCGCAGCGCGATCGCCCAGCCGGAGCTTTTCGTGCTCATGGCCTGTTGCGCCAGCGGCGTCACGGGGTCAATCGCCAGCCAGCTCAGGCCGCCGACCACATACACCGCCGCGAAGAGGTAGAACACGGCGTTCCAGGTCGGCGAAGTTGCGTCGGGCGCATTCGTCAGGGTCAGGACCATGGGCACGACGAAGCCGGGCATCGCGCCGCCGAGGTTGCCCATCCTGTTCATGCTGCCGGAGAGCGAGCCGGTGTGCTTGCCGCCGACTTCCATGCACGCGCCCCACGCGCCGGGCATCGCGAGGTCGTTGCAGAAGCTGGCCATTCCCACCGCGAGCATCGAGAGGATCGGAACCCACGAGCCGGCCTCGCCAGCGGATGCGGATTGCCTCAGCCAAATCGAGGCCAGCAGCATCACCGCCGCTGCGCACAACCCCGCGCAGCCCATGAACCGTCGCGTGCTGGCCGAGCTGCCGAAGCGTTTCTCCATCGGGGCGGACACCATGCCGGAGAAGATCGAGCCAAGCCCGCCGAAGAAGAGCGGCACGCACGCCAGCAGCGCGCGGTTGATGTCGGAGAGGTTCGGGAAGGTCTCCTTGATGAAGGTCGGCATCCACGTGATGTAGAAATACCACGCGAAGGACATACAGAAGTATTGCAGCCAGAGCATCCACACGCTGCGGCTGGAGAACAGCTCCGCCCAAGGGACGGAGTGATCGCCGCCCGTCGCGTGCGAGTGGTCGCCGATGATGGCAAGCTCGCCGGCGTTCACGCTCGGGTGGTTCTTCGGCAGGTCGCAAAACCACTTGTAGAAGAAGACTGCCCAGACGACGCCCAGCAGGCCGAAGATGAGGAAGACCCACTTGTAATGCAGCCCAAGCCCCGCCTTGCCCTCGCCGCCCGTGGCGAGCATCCAGCCCACCAGCAACGGCGTGAAGGCCCCGCCCCAGCGCGCGCTCAACCACATGACGCCCTGCGCCTTCACGCGTTCGTAGGCCGGGAACCACAGCGTGAAGGCCTTCGTCACGTTCGGAAAGCAGCCCGCCTCGCCGATGCCGAACAGGAAGCGAAACAGAATGAGCGACGCGAGGTTGAACGCCCAGCCCGTCGCGATGGTGAAGACGGACCACATGGCCACGACGCGCATGAGCACCTTGCGCGGCCCGATCTTGTCGCCGAGCCAGCCGCCGGGAATCTCGAACAGCGCGTAGGCCAGGCTGAACGCGGTGAAGGCCCAGCCCATCTGCTCCTTCGTCAGCCCGAGGTCCTTCTGCATCTGCGGCGCCGCCTGCGAAATGCACACGCGGTCCACGTAGGTGATCACGGCCAGGGAGACGGCGAAGAACAGGACGACGGAGCGGGCGCGCGTGGGCGCGGCTTGCGGGTCTGACATGGGCGCAATGAAAGCGGTTTCAACGCCAAGACGCAAAGGTGCAAAGCACCGTTGAGCAGAATTCTTCTCCGCGACCTTGCGCTGCAAGCGCGCTACCTCAACTCGATCATCGTGCGCGGGAGCATGCCTTGCGCATCGAACTTAAGTGCGCGCGGCTCGGTGAGGAGGGTGAGGTCGGCGCGCGTGCGGGCCTGCGGGAGGAACGCTTCGCCGCACTCGACTTCCTCGACGTGCAGGGTGTTCTGAATCCACAGCAGCTTCGCGTGCGGCGGCTCGGTGAGGCCGATGGTGGAGAGGGCTACGTCAAGGAGCTCGCGATCCGTATCGTAGTGCGGCGGGATCATGGCCACCTGCGGGTAGCAGGCGGTGGCGACGTTGATGTAGGTGACGCGCTTGTCCATGGCCTCGACCACGCGGGTGAGGCAATACTCGGACTTGCCCAAGCCCGTCGCGTTGCCGTGGGTCTGCTCGGTGAGGCTGCGGATGGCGATCTTCTTGATCTTCGGAAACTCATATTCCTCGGTCCAGTGCTCGAAGCGCTTGCGACCGATGACGTTCGTGTCCATGCCGCAACCGGAAATCTCCTTGCCGATCTCATCCACGAGCAGCAAGTCCGCGTGGTCAAAGGGCAGCCGCGGAAGCCACTGGCGCGCGAGGGCGAGCAGTTCCTTGTCCTGCGCCTCCAGCTCATGCGGCAGCACGGCCCGGATCAGCCCGGTCTCATCGTAGGCGTTCTCCACGATGCCGATCCCGGCCAGGATGCGGCCCTTTTCGATCACCCGCCGGCCCACGCTGCGGACGATGGTGTCGAAGGAATGATCCACGAACGCGCGATGGTAGATCTTCGCACCCTCGTGCTTGCCCAGGCCGATGAGCAGCATCTTCATCAAGCCGCTCTGGTGGTCGCCGAACAGTTCCGTGTGCGGCTTCACGCGGCCCACCACGACGACGTGGTCCGCGGACAAAGCGTCGCGCCCGAAGTGAACGGGAATGCCCTCCGCCGTGCGGTCGAGCACCACGGTTTCCATGCTCGTGCGGACGGGGCAGCCGCAGAAAGCCTCGGTGACGCCGTAGTTGGCGAGGATGGCGCGCTGGCCTTCCGGGGTGCCGCCGCCGTGGCTGCCCATCGCGGCGACGATGAAGGGCTGCGCTCCAGCCGCACGGAAGAAGTCCACCGCCGCCTTGAGAATCGCTGCGATGTTCGTGATGCCCCGGCTGCCAGCGGTGATGGCGACGCTCTGCCCCGGCTGCACGCGCGACGAGACGCCGATGCGTGTCAATTCCGCCCGCACCGCCTCCGCCACGTCCGGGACGAGCGGGCGCTCGAACTTCTGCCGAACGCGGAAGACTTTGGGATAGCGGTTGCTCATGTCACTGCGCCGCGCCAAACAAATCCGGCGCGGCGCGGGAGACGAGGGCTTGCGAGCGGGTGAGAATCTCGGCGGAAGACTCGCAGTTCAGCGCGAAGTCGGCGAGTTCCCTGCACTCGGCGAGCTTGAGCCGGCGGACGATGTATTTGATCGGCGGCACCAGCGGCGGCGTGGTGCTGAGTTCGTCCACGCCCAGGCCGAGGAGCAGCGGGACCATCGCGGGATCACTGGCCATCTCGCCACAGACGCCCACCCAGATGCCGTGCCGGTGCGCGGCTTCGACGGTGAGCTTGATGAGGCGCAGCACGCCGGGATGCGTGGGGTCGTAGAGGTGGGCGATCTTCTCGTTCAGCCGGTCCACGGCCAGCGTGTATTGGATGAGGTCGTTGGTGCCGATGCTGAAGAACTTCACGCGCTTGGCCAGCGAGTCGGCGATCATCACGGCGGAGGGGATCTCGATCATCGCGCCGATCTCGAGGTTCTCATCGAACGGCACGCCTGCCGCGCGCAGCTCGGCCTTGCACTGCTCGACGAGCTCGTTGGACTGGGTCAACTCCTCCAGCCCGGAGATCATGGGATACATGATCTTCACGTTGCCCTCGGCACTGGCGCGAAGGATGGCCCGGAGCTGGGCGCGGAAGACGGCGGACTCCTGCAGACAGAAGCGGATGGCCCGCCAGCCGAGGACGGGATTCATTTCCGCCGTGTCCTGTGTGATGCCGACGATGGTCGGCAGCTTGTCGCCACCGAGATCGAGCGTGCGGATGATGACGGGCGCGGGCTTCAGCTCGGAAGCGACCTGCCGGTAAGTCTGATACTGCTCCTCCTCGCTGGGCAGCGTGGAGCGGTTGAGGAAGAGAAACTCCGTGCGGAACAGGCCGACGCCCTCTCCGCCAGCGAGCTTCACCTCGGCGGCATCACTGGCTTCCTCGACGTTGGCGGAGAGGACGATTTGCGCGCCGTCGAGCGTGACGGCGGGCTGGTCGTGGATTTCGCGGAGGCGCTCCTCGAAGCTCTTCTGCCGCTGCTCGATCTGCCCGTATTCGAACAGCGTCTGATCGGTCGGGTTGAGGACCACGAGGCCGTTGAACCCATCCAGCAGCACGGTCTGGCCGGTGTGCAGCTTGTGGCTGATGTCCTGCAAGCCGACCACCGCCGGAATGCGCAGCGAGCGGGCCATGATGGCCGTGTGCGAGGTCTTGCCGCCGACATCGGTGCCAAAGCCGAGCGCCATTTTCTTGTCGAGGCGCGCGGTCGTGGACGGCGCGAGATCGTGCGCGATGATGATGCAGGGTTCCTTGAGGTGAGTGACGTCCACGGCCTCCTCGTGGCCCATGAGATTGTTGACCACGCGCGCCGCCACGTCCCGGAGGTCAGCGACTCGCTCCCGCAGATAATCGTCCGGCAGCGCCTCCAGCGTCTTGGCGAACCGTTCGGCCACGACGTGGAAGGCCCACTCGGCCGTCATCTTCTCGTCGGCGATCATCCGCGTGACGCCTTCCAAGAGTGTGGGATCGTCGAGCACCAAGATGTGCGCCTCGAAGATACTGGCGTCCTTCGCGCCCATGGCCTGGGTCACCTGCTGCTGGATGTCCTGCAGTTGCTGGCGCGTGGCGAGGAGCCCCTGTTCCAGTCGCTCCAACTCCCGGGATACATCCGCCTCGCTGATTTCCCGCCGCGTAACTTGGGCCCGCTGCTGGCCGAGGAGGAGGACCTTGCCAACGCATATGCCCGGGGATACGGGGATACCGCGGAAAATCGTTTCTCCCGTGGCGGATTGCTCTGGCATCAGCAGTTCCTTAGCCCAAGCGCGGGAGTTTGGAAATTCAAAAGTCCGAACGGATCGGGAATCCCCAAATCGTTACGGTCCAAAACTACGAACTGGCTCTCCGGGCTCGGGCGCAGGCAATTTCAGTTCTTGCCCTTTTTCGCCTTGGTATTGGCCGTAGCAGTCGCCACCGCCTTTTGATATTGCTGCGTTTCGGTCGCCACCTGCTTTTGCGCGGCGATGATCTCCTTCTTGTGCTTGTCCAGATCTTCACGCGCCTTCTTGGCCTTATCGGCGTCGTCCTTGGTCGCGGTGATCGCGGCCTTCACGCCGCTGTCATCTTCGACGGATTTTTGCACCTCAGCCTGAATGGCGGCCGCTTGCCGGCCGGCTTCGGCCGCCGCTTGTCGCAGTTGCTTGATGTTGGCATCGGCTTCGATCCGCTCGCGCTCAATCTCCACGGGCCGGCGGATGATCTTGGACAACTCAGCCATCTGCTCCTTGCGTTTGTCCTCGGCGAGTTTCGTGTCATCGCGCACCTCGCTCAACTGCGCGCTGGCCTTTTCCGCTTCCTTGGCCGCGCCCAAGTAATCCGGCTGAGTGCGGATCTCCTTCGAGAGGGCCTTGTGAGCGGTATCGAGGTTGCGCTGCGCCGCATCACGCTGGGCCAACGCGGTAGGCAGGCCGAGCTTGTTCCCCAAATTCGCTGCCGCAGTCTGTCGGGCCTTCTGCACTTTACCCAAAGCCGTCTGGTTCGCGGCATCGGCCTTTTGAACTTCGCTCTCCGCCTTGGCGAGTTCCCGGTTGGCGTCAGCAAGCTTCTTCTGCGCGGCGTCCAGCTCCTGTTTGGCCTGCTGCTGAGCCTGGCTGGAATTCTTGCCCTTGGCGGTTTGGGCTGCAGCAGGGGTGATCAAAACGCAACCCGCAGCCACGGCGAGAGACGAGACGATTAGCTTCATAGACCAATCACTCTGGACGCCGCCGGGCAGGTCGGAGTTACGCCCCCATCATGCGGTCCGCTGGCCGCCGTCCCAAACGCAGGGAACAAGGCCGCGCGCGCTCCGTAACGATGCCCACGGCTCCTGGGTGCCCACATCCACCGGGTCGGGATCGCCGGCCTTCGCCCCGGGCAGGAGGGCCGGGGAAAGAATGGCGAGGAAGACCAGCGGCTCGGCGTGGGGGTTGTAGGTGGCGTGGATGGTGCCCGGCGGGATGTGCGCCATCTCGCCTGCGCTGAGGATCCGGTAGTCATCCCCCACCCACTGCTCTGCGCGGCCGTAGATGACGTAGATGATCTCCTCGCGGTGCGGGTGGTAGTGGAACGGATGGCAATAGCCGGGCGCCATGTTGGCACGAACGAGTAGCAGGTCCTTCGCGTCGACGATGTCCGGGCGGCACAGCCACTCGTTGTTGGTCCAGGCATTTGGCTCGCGGAGGGCATCCTCGATCTGCACGAAGCGGCGGTCTTGAGGGTTCATAGCGTGGGCCAACCGACGCTGACTTGGGCGAAGTTATTTCTTCTTCCCAAACTTCTTCGCGGCCGGAGCCTTCAGCTTCTTGAAGTCGCGCGTGAGGTTCGTGAGCGAGGCTTCAACGCCCATGCGTTCGAGCGAGCTCGCGCCGACGAAGCCGACGGCGTCCGTGCCCTGCATCACGCGGTTCGCGTCGGCAGGCGTGTTGATGGGGCCGCCGTGGCAAAGGAAGAAGATGTCCTTCCGCACGCGGCTGGCGGCATCGATGATTTCCTGCGTTCGCTTGAGCGTGAAATCCCACGTCACGACCGCCTTCGTCACGCCGATGCTCCCGCCCACGGTCGTGCCAACGTGTGCGATGATCGCGTCCGCACCGGCCTTGGCCATCTCGACGGCTTCCTCCGGCGTGGCGACATACACGATGCTGAAGAGGTCCATCCGCCGCGCGAGCGCGACCATCTCGAACTCCTTCTGCACGCTCATGCCGGTCTCTTCGAGCACGCCGCGGAAGTGGCCGTCCACGATCGTGTGCGTCGGGAAGTTGTTCACGCCGCTGAAGCCCATCTCCTTCACCTTGCCGAGCCAGTGCCACATGCGGCGGCGCGGATCAGTAGCATGGACGCCGCAGATGACGGGGATTTCCTCCACGGTCGGGAGCACCTCGTATTCGCCAATCTCCATCGCGATGGCATTCGCGTCGCCGTAAGACATCAGCCCGCACGTCGAGCCGTGGCCGCTCATGCGGAAGCGGCCGGAGTTGTAGATGATGATGAGGTCGGCTCCGCCCTTCTCGATGAACTTCGCGCTGATGCCCGTGCCCGCGCCGGCGGCGATGATCGCATCGCCCTTCTTGATCGTGCTCATCAAACGGTCGCGGACTTCCTTGCGAGTGTAGGGATTTCCTTTTCCGGTCCAGGGATTGGGCATAGGCGATGTTGGTGCACGGCAACGTGCCAAGCGCGCGCAGGAGGGTAAAGGCGGAAATGCCGGCGGCGGGCCGTCATTCCGCTTGACCCTGGCTGGGTTCGAGGGCGAGCTTCGCGCCAACAACACTCAACCAGCCATGATCAAAATCCCCACCTTGTTCAGCCTGTTACTCACCGCCCTCGCCGCGTTCGCGCAGGAAAAACCTGCCAGCCTCCTGCCCGCATTCAGCGGGGAGGGGCGTGACTTCACCGCCAAGGCCCAGGGCGGCAAGGCCATCAAGGGCTGGTTGCCCACGGGCTGGGATGACAACTCCGATTGGGCGACGCTTGCCGCGACTTACACCAAGCTTAAGGACGGCCCGAAGGAAGGCGTCACCGCCGTGCGTATCGAACTGAAGGACCTCGGCGAAGGCCAACTCCAGCTCACGAGCTTCTCCGGCAAGCGCGTTTACAAGAAAGGCGTGAAGCACGCCGTCGAGGGCTGGCTGCGCGGCTCGGGAGACTTCCGCGTGGGCGCACGGCAGCCGGGCGAGCCCTATGAGTTTTTCGCCGAGCAGGATTTGTCCGGCGGCAAGGAGTGGAAGGCCTTCAAGTTCCAGTTCAGCTTCGACTCGGACAAGGAGGCGTTCATCATGTTCGTCATGCCGGGACAAGGCGCCATCGACCTCGCGGGCGTGACGGTGAACGAAGTGAAGTGAGACGGCAGTGAAGGCGGCTAGGCACAAGCTCTCCCAGCAAACGCGTGGTGCGTGGCGCGTGACGCGGACGGCCGGGCTGCTGGTCTGGACGGCAGCGGTGCTCGCGGCCACCAGCGCGGCGTTCGCGCAAGCGCCGACCACCAACAAGCCTTCACCGCTCGCGCGCCTCGCTGTCGAGCCCTACATGCGCGTGACCAACGGCGCGACGGGCGGAATCGAGTTGCAGGTGGCCGTGCGCAAGCTCGTCCCCACCAACGGCACCGGGCCGGTCATCTGGCTCACGGGCGCGTCGCACATCGGCGAGACGAACTACTACGCCTTGCTCCAGAAGCACCTCGACGCCCAGGCGCTCGTGCTGTTTGAGGGCATCCACGCCGGCCGCAAATCGGCGGGCACCAACACCGTCACGCCGGAGAAGATCGAGGCCAAAACGGCGCCTTCACCCAAGAAGGAAGCCGCGCCGGAACCAGCGGCAAAAGCGGCTGAACGAACGACGTTGCAGAAAGATTTGGCCGAGTCGCTCGGGCTGGTCTTTCAGCTCGAGGCCATCAACTACACGGGGACGAATTTCCGCAACAGCGACCTATCCGTGACTGAGTTGCGCGAACTCATGGAAAAGGACGACGAGCCCGCCGCCCCGGACTCGCCCAAGGAGAAGCGCAAGAACGAGGCTTTCGAGACGCTGCTCAAGGCGATGGAGGGCAACTCGCTTTTCGGCACACTGCTCAAGGCGGGCTTCAAGCTCGTCGGCGGCAATCCCAAACTCCAAGCCATGACCAAGCTCGCGCGTATCGAGGCGCTTGGCGGCATCAGCGGCGATCTCTCGCGCATGAACAGCCTGCCGGACGACATGAAGCGGCTTAGGGAGGTGCTCATCCAGACGCGCAATGACGCGGTCTTGAAGGATCTGCGGGCCGAGTTGAAGCGCGCCGCGCCGCCCGCGAGCATCAGCGTCTTCTACGGCGCCGGCCACATGGATGATCTGGAGCGCCGCGTGCGGCGCGAGTTCGGGTATCGTGCGGAGCGCGACCTGTGGCTGCCGGCGTTCACGGTGGATTACGTGAAGGCTGGCTTGAGCGTCATCGAGGCGACGCTGTTGCGCACGATGGTGCAGCGGCAGATGCAGGAATTGCTGCCAACCGAGCCGGAGCCGGCGAAGAAGCCGTAAGCGGCAATTTACCGAGACCGGATTCCTGCCCAGCTAATCCAACTCCGCGCTTGCCCGCCCGCCGCGTTCAGGTTCACCTAATCCCGACAGTCCGTTCTGCCGATAACCTCCTGACGAATGCAACGCGAGACACTCGACACGCACCAGAAGGCGCTGCAAATCAACCTCGACCCGTCGAAATACGGCACGTTCGTCGAGATCGGCGCGGGGCAGGAAGTGGCGCGGTGGTTTTTCCGCGTCGGCGGCGCGGCGGGCACCATCGCCAAGACCATGTCGGCCTACGACATGACCGTCAGCGACGCGATTTACGGCCCGTGCGAGCGTTACGTCAGCCGCCAGCGGCTCACTGCGATGCTCGAGCGCGAGTATGGCTTGCTCATCGAGCGTTTGGCCCAGAAACGCGGCGCGAACACCAAGTTCTTCGCCTTCGCCGACACCGTGGCGCCCAGCCAGCCGTGTGCCTCCATGTCCTTGCGGGAAGAGTAGCTGCGCGCCGTGCGTTTTCAAACCGAGCCCCAAGGCGAGCCGTCGCAGATCATCATCCACACGCGGCTGCTGGACCCGGAGAATCTGCAGGAGCAGGAGGCGCTCGGCATCGTCGGCGTGAACCTCGTCCACGGCGCGCTCTACCTGCATCACGATCCCGCGGCGCTGCTCGACAACCTCACCACCGAGCGCGTCGAGGTGGACATGGTCAAGCTCACCGGCCCGGCGTTCGCGGGCGTGGACAACCGCGTCATCGCGCTTCAGCTCGTGCAGCGCGGGTTGACCAAGGCCGCGATGTTCCTCGCCAACGGCGAAGTCGTGCAACCCGCCGACGTGCTCTACAAGAAATCCATCCTCGTCGAGCGCGGCAGCTTCCGGCCGGTCATCAAGACCACGCTCGACATGCTCGAATGCGCCACCAGCCTCTTCGTGCAGGAGCCGAAGGTGCAGGGCGAGGAAGTCACCGTGCTGATGGAGATGACCTTGAAGAATCTCATCGAGGGCGATCGCATTGACCCGAAGGACTTCCTCGACCGCGTGGACATCCTCGCCGCGCTGGGCAAGTACGTGCTCATCTCCAACTACGGCGAGTATCACCGGCTCGCGGCCTACCTCTTCCGCCACACGAAGAAGATGATCGGCATCGTCATGGGCGTGCCGACGCTGCGGGAGATTTTCGAGGAGAAGTATTACGGGGATCTCGAGGGCGGCATACTCGAGAGCTTAGGCCGGCTCTTCAAAAACGACCTCAAGCTCTACGTCTATCCTCTTCGCGATGACAAGACCGGCGCGCTCATAACTGCGGGGAATCTCCGAGTCGCGCC
>JBJTAU010000096.1:0-14797 GCA_046090965.1 Limisphaerales bacterium
GGGCAACTTGGGCAGCTGTTTGCGAACCTGCGGCGCCTGGATTTCGTTGGTGATCACGAAGACGTTCGAAGCGGGGACGAGCGGAGCGACGCGATCGAAGGCGGATTGAAGGAAGGAACGTTTGTCGAGGAGGGCCAGCAATTGTTTGGGGGTTTGGGCTCGGCTGACAGGCCAGAAGCGTTCGCCGCGTCCGCCGGCCATGATGATGACGAAACGATCTTTGGAGCCGGCGCTGGCGGTCTTCTTCATTGGTGCGGGTGATGTTAGCGAACCTGCGGCGAGGCCGTCAAATTCCGACCAGCCAACCACGGCAAGCACATAGCATCAAACAGCCACTTCGAGAGTCTCGCGCCACCGGGAGCGACGGCTGGAGCCTCAGGATGCGGCCCCGGTCACATCGAGATTGGCGAACGGGTTGTTTGTAAATCCGTCCGTCGGCGGCTTGCCCGACTTGACCTGCACGGGACGTGACTCGACCGGCGCGGACTGGCCCGGTGAGCCGAGCGGCACGTCGCTGATGATCGGCTTGGCGATGCGCTCGTGGTGCTCGGCCCCCTTGATCTCGCCCTGCTCATTCTTGGTGGGATGCTTCGCGCGCTTGTTCCGCGGGTGCGGGCTGATCATCACGTTGATGGTCTTGCCCATCAGCTTCGGGGTGAAATCCGGATGGCCCCACGGACCGGACTCCTTGAGGAAACGCTCGACGACTTGCTGGCCGATTTCTTTGTGGGCCATTTCGCGGCCCCGGAAGCGGAGCAGCACCTTGACCTTCATGTCCTCGCAGAGGAAGTCGATCGCGTGCGCGAGCTTCACCCCGAAATCGTGCGGGTCGATGTTCGGCGAGAGCTGCACTTCCTTCACCTTGTTGGCGTGCTGGTGCTTCTTGGAGTCCTTCTCTTTCTTGGACTGCTCATAGCGGAACTTGCCGAAGTCCACCAACCGGCAAACTGGCGGGACCGCATTGGGCGCGATCTCAACCAAATCTACCGCATGCTGGCGGGCAAGCGTGAGGGCCTCGGCCAGGCCGATAACCCCAAGCTGTTGCCCGGAAGGGCCGATGACGCGGACTTCGCGGGCGCGAATCTTCCCGTTGATTCGATAGGCCGGCGCGGGGGGAGTGCGGGGGGCAAAGGGGCGACTCAAAGCGCCCTCTCCTTGAGAAGGTTATCCATGCGAGACTTGAGAACTGTAAACTGCCATGCAGCTAGTCAGGCGGATTACTACGAAGTCAACCCCCGCGGTGCAAGTGAAATTTGGCTCCGCAAATGCGCCTCGTCCCCCCGAGGCGGCGAAAATCCTTGCCCGCCTTCCATCCGCCGGAATGATTCCGCCGCCGCACGATGCTCACCACACTCCGCATCAAAAACCTCGCCCTCGTGGCCGACCTCACCCTGGATCTGCGCTCCGGCTGCAACGTCATCACGGGCGAGACCGGCGCTGGCAAGTCCATCCTCATCGGCGCGCTGAACCTCGTCCTCGGCGAACGGGCCGACCGCACTCTGCTGCGCGCGGGCGCGGAGAGTTGCACCGTTGAGGCGGTGTTCGACGTGGCCAAGCTTGCCCGCTCGCTCGCGCCGTTGCTGGAAGAACACGGCTTAGAGCCGTGCGAGGAAAACCAGCTCGTGCTCAAGCGCGTCTTCACCGCTGCCGGGGCGAACCGCCAGTTCGTCAACGGCTCACCCGCCACGCTCGCTTCGCTGGCCGCCATCGGTGAACTGCTCGTGGACATGCACGGCCCGCATGACCACCAGTCGCTCCTGCATCCGGCCAAGCAACTCGCCATCCTCGATGCGTTCGGTGGCTTACAGCCGCAGGTCATCGCGTGCGGGGAACTCATCCGCCATCGGGGCGCACTCGAAGCCGAGAAGGCGGCGCTCATCGTGGATGAACGCACCTACGCCCAGCAGCTCGACCTGCTCCGGCATCAAGTGCACGAGATCACCACCGCCCAGCTCCGCGCTGACGAGGAAGCCGAGGTCGAGGCCGAGCACCACCGCGCCAGCAACGCCGCGCGGCTCTTGGAGTTGTCGCAGGCCGCTCTCAACGCACTCGACGGTGACGACGCCTCGCTGCTGACCCAGCTTGGCTCGCTGGGTCGCACCTTGCAGGAGCTTCAGCGCGTGGACGCCTCGGCCAAAGCCTTCGCTGACACGCACGAGCAATCCGTCTCCGCCCTGCGCGAGCTGCAAGCGGAACTTTCGCGCTACACCGACCGCGTTGATCTCGACCCCGCTCGGCTCACCCAACTTGACGAGCGGCTGAACATCCTCCACTCGCTCAAGCGCAAATACGGCGCGACGCTCGCCGAAGTCATCGCGTTCGGCGCGGAGGCAAAGGCAAAATTGCACAGCCTCGAGCAGCGTGACGCGGAACTGGTCCGGCTGAACGGCGCGCTGGCGAAGCTTAACGCCGAGTTGACCCGCGCAGCAGGTGAACTGACTACTGCCCGGCGCAAGGTGATCCCCAAACTAACGAAAGCCGTGACACGGCAGTTGCAAGACTTGGGCTTCCAGCAAAGCGAGTTGGGCGTGGCGATGACCACGCTGGCCACGCCCACGGCGAGCGGCGGTGACGCCGTCGAGTTTCAGTTCGCGCCGAATCCCGGCGAGCCTGCGCGCCCCTTGCGAGCCATCGCATCAAGCGGCGAACTCGCCCGGGTGATGTTGGCGCTCAAAACTGTTCTCGCGGCGGAAGACGAGATTCCCGTCCTGGTCTTCGACGACGTGGACGCGAATGTCGGCGGCGAGACGGCCAACGCCGTAGGCGACAAGATGCGGCAGATCGCCCGCGCCCGACAGGTGTTGTGCATCACCCACCTTGCGCCCGTCGCGGCGGCGGCGGACACGCACTTCGTCGTGACCAAGCAGGTGCGCGAAGGCCGGACGCTTTCGGACATTCGGCCGCTGGCGTCGCAACACCGAGTGGACGAACTCGCCCGGATGCTCGGCGGCCAAGGAGAAGCCGCACGCAAACACGCCGAGGCGTTGCTCTCGGTCCGCTGACTCCTCCGCATGAGCGAGCTGCCTCCGCCCAAGCCTCCGCGCGAGAACTGGCGCACGTTGCTCGGACTCGTGTTGTCCAGCGCCGTCGTCGCGAGCCTGTGCTGCCTGCCCAGCGTCGTGCTCGTGCTGTTCGGCCTCGCCTCCGTCAGCACGGCCGCCGCGCTCTCGGACAAGTTGTATTGGGGGCCGGCGCGCTACGTCCTCTACGCCGTAAGCCTCGCGCTCGCCGTGAGTGGACTGGTGATTTACTTCCGCCGTCGCGGCATCTGCACGCTCGACGCCGCCAAGCGCGAGCGGAACCGCATCGTGAACACCACGCTGCTCGTGCTGGTGGGCGGCGTGCTCACCTATCTGGTGTGGAACTACATTATTCTCGACCTCATCGGCATCGCCGCCGGCCTGCCGTGGAAGATGCCAGGCTGGTGGCCGTTCTGAAAGTTCGGCGCATCCGGCGCGCGGTTATTCCAGCCGGCAATACGCCGCCAGCCCCTGCAGCCCGCCCTCGCGTCCGAAGCCGCTTTCCTTGTAGCCGCCGAAGGGCGAGGTCGGGTCGAACTTGTTGTAGGTGTTCGCCCACACGACGCCGGCGCGCAGCTTGTTCACGAGCTTGAAAATCTTGCTGCCCTTGTCGGTCCACACGCCGGCGCTCAGGCCGTAGGGGGTGTTGTTCGCGCGCTCGAAGGCTTCCTCCGGCGTGCGGAAGGTCCTCACGCTCAGCACGGGGCCGAAGATTTCTTCCTGCGCCACGCGGTGGCTCGCGGTCACGCCGGTGAGGAAGCTGGGCCGGAACCAATAGCCTTTCGCCGGCAGCGCGCAACGGGACTGGTGCAGGTCCGCGCCTTCGTCCACGCCGCTCTGGACTAGCTCGCGGATCTTGGCGAGCTGCGCGGCGGAGTTGATGGCGCCGATGTCGGTGTTTTTGTCGAGCGGGTTGCCGACACGCAGGGTGGCGAGGCGGTCGCGGAGTTTTTTGATGACCTGAGAGTAGATGCCTTCCTGCACGAAGAGGCGCGAGCCGGCGCAGCAGACGTGGCCTTGGTTGAAGTAGATGGCGTTGATGATGCCTTCGATGGCTTGGTCGAGCGGGGCGTCCTCGAAGATGATGTTCGCGGCCTTGCCGCCGAGTTCGAGGGTGAGTTTCGGCGTGGCCACGTTCGTGAGAACGTGGGTCGAAGCCGCCGAGTTGCCCACGCTCTCACGAGCGTGGCCACGAGTCGCAATTGCCTTTGCGATGGCCTTGCCGACTTCGGTGCTGCCGGTGAAGGCGATTTTGTCCAGGTCGGGGTGGTTCACGAGGGCCGCACCGGTCGCGCCCGCGCCGGTGATGATGTTCACGACGCCGTCGGGCAGGCCGGCTTCGGCGAAGATTTCTGCGAGGCGCAACGCGGTGAGGCTGGTGGTCTCGGCGGGCTTGAGGACGACGGTGTTCCCGCAGGCGCGCGCGGGGGCGATCTTCCACGCGGCCATGAGCAGCGGGAAATTCCACGGGATGATCTGGCCGGCGACGCCGAGGGGCTGCGGGGTCTTGCCGGGGAAGGCATACTTCAACTTGTCCGCCCAGCCGGCGGAGTAGAAGAAGTGCGCGGCGACCATGGGGAGATCGAAGTCGCGGGATTCTTTGATGGGCTTGCCGCCATCCATCGTTTCGAGCACGGCGAGTTCGCGGGATTTTTCCTGGATGATGCGGGCGATGCGGTAGAGGTATTTGCCGCGCTCGCTGCCGGAGAGTTTGGACCAGACGTTTTCGTAGGCACCACGGGCGGCGCGCACGGCATTGTCCACGTCCACTTCATCGGCGGCGGCAATCTCGGTGAGCTGCTCCTCGGTGGCGGGGTTGAGGGAGGCGAAGTATTTGCCCGAGTGCGGCGCGACAAACTGGCCGCCGATGAACAGCTCGTAGCGCGGGGCGACGGGGATGTATTTGAAGTCCTCGGGCGCGGGCGCGTAGTCCCACTTCGAGCCGAAGTTGAGGCGGCGGTCCTTCGCGGGCACGGGCTTGGGCGCGTGGGCGGCGACGGCGACGGTGCGGGTCGCGGCGGGCTTGGGCAGTTGCGCCATCGCGCGGGAAATGACGGAGACGGAACGGGCGGCGGGTTTGCGTTTGGTCGCGGCTTTCACAGGCGCGACGGTAGCAAAGGCGGCGGCGGTTGCCAGCAATTAGCCGGGACCTCACGCGGCGATGCGCTACTTCGGCTGTGGCTTCGCGCCGGGCTTCTCGGGCTTCTTCGCCTTCTCCGGCGGCGAGAGCTTGGCCCGGAGCGCCGCCTGAAATTCCTTGAAGTCCAAATCCACTTTGGTGAAGCCGTCCTTGCGCGGGGATTTGGCCAGCAGTTTCTCCAGGTGCGCGGTGCGCTCGGGCGTGGCGGGGTGCGTGCTGAGGAAGTTCAACGCGTCCAGCGCCTCGCCGCCGGGCAGCTTCTCGCGGAGCTTCTCCTCCTCGCGCCGCATCTTCTCGAAGACGGAGATCATGCCGCGCGGGTTCAGCTTCGCGGCCTCCAAGTAGCGGAAGCCCCGCTCGTCCGCCTCGCGCTCGTGGTCGCGGGAGAATTTCTGCGAGAGGAGGAAGGGCGCGTTGTTCACGAGGATCGCCGCGAGACCGGAGACATCGCCGAAGAAGAGGCTGACGACTCCGTAGAGGCCCAGACTCTCGACGATGCCGCGCGTGCCGTGCTGCTCGGTGACGTGGGAAATCTCGTGCGCAAGGACGCCGAGGACTTCCTCGGGCGTGTCTGCCGCGAGCAGGAGTCCGGTGTGAAAGGTCACGTTGCCGCCTGGCAGGGCAAAGGCGTTGAGCGAGGCGTCCTCGGCGATGTGGAGCTTGAACCGGTAGCGGTCCTGCGGGACGACGGCCAGCAGCGGCGCGGCGAGTTGCTCAAGCTGCTTCTTCACGGCCTCGTCGGTGATAAGCTTGCTGCCGAGGCTAATCTGGGTGAACGCGGTGTCGCCGAGCTTTTTCTCCCACTCGGCGGGCACCTGACTGGCAATGGCCTTGACCATCGGGTCCTTCGCCAGCCACACGCCCGCGAGCGCCGCAACGATGAGGCCGAGGATGCCGAGCGTGATGCAGCGCCCGACGAGCCGGCGGCGGCGGATGCGGTCGCGTGCGCGCCCGAGAGCGCGGTTGCTCGCGAAAGCCGGGTGGTTGAGGACGGCCTGGTCGGACGTGAAGATGGAGACCTTCGGGAAGTTCGGATGCGCGAAGAACACCAGCCGGTCGCTCGCGCCGCCGACGGTTACGTCCAGCCCATCCAGCGGAAGCTGAAACATCCCGTCGTCGGTCTGGAAGCGCACGCCGTCCGGCTGGATGTGCAACGTGCCCGCCACGCGGCGCGTGCCGTGGTCGGGGTGAAAGGCACCACCGTCGAAGGAATTGGGGACCGGGCCGGCAGCCATGGGGTGAGGAGCGAAAGCGGAAGCGGTCAGTCAGCGAAGGCCAAGTAGCAGATCAGCCCGATGTTGACCAGCGGCACCTGCATACGCAGTCCCAGCGCACCAGCCTTGCCCCGGGCCTCACAGAGCTTCCAGAACAGGAACACAATCGCGCCGATGTTCACGATCGGGATGAAAAACAGGATAATCATCCAGATAGGCTGCTTGGCGGCGGTGAGCTGGGGGATCAGGTTGGCGATGGGTATCCAGATGAGGATGCCAGGCTCGTGCCCGCATTTCTCGCAGATGCGCTTCAGGCAGAACGAAAAGAAGACGTGAACGACCAGCGCGAAGAAGAGCACGAGGGCGAGCACAAACAGGCTGCCGAAGAGCGCTCCAGCCTTCTGCGCGTTGGAAGCCGATCCTGATTGGGCGAGCAATTCAATCAGCGGACTATCGAGCAGCGGAGTGAGTTGAGTCATAGCGGGCGAGTTGAGATTTTGACGTTGGGTTTTAGAAGGTTCGCAGAGTGCGAGAGCGGCGCGGGAGATTCAATGCTGAAAGCTGGAGTCGTCTGTGCAACGGAGCGCGGCCTTCAGGCCGCAGAAATGACCTCCGCACAGTGCACATCTTCGAAATGGCTCGCCGCATTAGACGCCCCAGCCGGCTGCGGCATGAATGCGGAACTCCCCTACCCTTTCAGCCCGCGCACGAAGCGGTCCATGCGCTCCAAGCCCTTCTCGATGTTCGCCATGCTCGTGGCGTTGCTGAGGCGGATGTTGTCGTCCGCGCCGAAGGCGATGCCGGGCACGGCGGCGACATTCTCCTGTTCGAGCAAGCGCGCGCAGAAGTCGGCGGACTTGAGACCGGTGCCGCTGATGTTGGGGAAAAGGTAGAACGCGCCTTTCGCATTCGCGCAGGTGACACCGGGCATGGCATTGAGCTTCGCGTGCGCGTAACTGCGGCGCTTGGCGAACTCGGCGAGCCACTTGGGCAGGTGCTCCTGCGAACCATTCAGCGCGGCGACGGCACCTTTCTGCGCGAAGCTCGTCGGGTTGCTCGTGCGGTGGCCTTGGATCGCATCGATCGCCTTCGCGATCGGCTCGGGCGCGGCCGTCCAGCCTAGCCGCCAGCCCGTCATGCTCCACGCCTTCGCGAAGCCGTGGACGATGATGGTGTGCTCGAAGTGCGCCGGGCTGAAGCTCGCGACGCTCTTCACTACCGCGCCGTCGTAGGTGAGGTGCTCGTAAATCTCATCGCTCATGATGAGCACGCCCTTCTCCACGCAGACATCGCCGAGCGCTTTGATCTCGTCGGGCGTGTAAACGCTGCCGGTCGGATTGCTCGGGGAGTTGAGGATGAAGAGCCGCGAGTTCGGCGTGATGGCGGCGCGGAGTTGCGCGGGCGTGACCTTGAAGTCGGACTTGTCCGTGGTCTCGATGATGACGGGCTTGGCGTTGGCGAGCTTGACCATCTCCGGGTAACTCAACCAATACGGCGCGGGGATGATGACCTCGTCGCCCTCCTGGCAGGTGGCGAGGATGACGTTGTAGCAGGAGTGCTTGCCGCCGCAGGAGACGATGATTTGCGACGGTTTGTAAGTGAGGCCGTTCTCGCGCTTGTGTTTGTCCGCGATGGCTTGCCGCAGCTCGGGAATGCCCGCCGCTGGCGTGTATTTGGTGAAGCCGGCGGCGAGCGCGGCGGCGCAGGCATCCTTGATGTGCTGCGGCGTGTCGAAGTCCGGCTCGCCCGCGCCGAAGCCCACGACGTCAATGCCCTCGGCCTTCATCGCCTTGGCCTTGGAATCAATGGCCAGCGTGAGCGAGGGCGAGAGAACTTTGGCGCGGTCAGCGATGCGATAGTTCATAAAGCGGGGCGGAGACTTGGGCAGTGACCGGCGAGGTGCAAGGGGAAATTCCCGTGGTGCTAAAAGATGCTCACTTAACCAACCGTCCGTTTTTTTTAACCGGCCTTATTACCGTCCTCGGCAATTGACACCCCCCTGACCGGTGTTAGGCTCCCTGCAAATTGAAGCGAGCAGCCACCCGCACCACAGCGGGTGGTTTTGTCTCCCGACACAACACCGAGCCGAACGACTTTTCAACATGAGCGACACCTCCACCGCCCCGGCGCAGACTGGCGGCACTCCTCAAACCTCTCAAATCTCCGAAGCCGTCATCCGCATCGCGGGCAATTCGCAGGATGGCATTCAGGCCATCGGTGGCTTCCTCGCGCGCCTTGCCGGCCGCAGCGAGCAGGAGGTCATGACGTTCATGCCCATCCCGTCCACGATCTCGGGCGGGCCGTCCATCTTCCAAGTGCGCATCGGCTCCGGCGAAGTTCTCAGCGCCGGCGACGAGGCGGATGTTCTCCTCTGCTTCTACCAGCACAGCTACGAGAACCACCTCGGCTCGCTCAAGAAGGGCGGAATCGTCCTCTACGACTCCGACCACGTGAAGGAAATCAAACCGGAGAACGAGGCGAAGTATCGCCACATCGGTCTGGCCATTTCGAGCCTCGTGGTCGAAGCCATCGGCGGCACCGGCCGCGACAAGGGCAAGAACGTTTATGCGCTCGGTCTGATCGCGAAGATGTTCAACCTCGACGTGCCGAAGCTGCATCGCCTCTTGCAGGAGCGCTTCGCAGGCAAGGACCCGAAGGTCGCCGAGACGGCCATCGCGGCCTTCAACGGCGGCTACAGCCACACGCTCGCGGCGGCGGCGGAGTTGTTCAAATTCAAGCCCGGCGAAAACGTCGGCCAGAACCAGATCGTCATGGGCGGCAACGAGGCGCTGACCTACGGCCTCATCGCGGCGGGCGTGCGGTTCGGCGCGGGTTATCCCATCACGCCGTGGTCGGACATCATGGAATCGCTCCGCAAGGAACTGCCCAAATACGGCGGCATGTTCATCCAGTGCGAAGACGAAATCGCCTCCGTCTCGATGGCCATCGGCGCGAGCTGGGGCGGGCGCGTCGCAGTGACGGGCTCCTCCGGTCCGGGCATCGCGCTCAAGACCGAAGCCATCGGCTGGGCCGTCATGGCCGAAGTCCCGCTCGTGGTTGTGGACGTGCAGCGCGGCGGCCCGAGCACGGGCATGCCGACGAACGTCGAGCAGTCGGACTTGAACATCGCGTGCTTCGGCGGCCACGGCGATTCGCCGCGCGTGGTCATCGCCCCCAGCAGCGTCGAGGACTGCTTCCACACGGCGATTGAGGCCGTGAACATCGCGCGCAAATACAGCACGCCGGTCATCATCCTCACGGACCAGGGCATCGCCACGCGCATCGAGGCGTTCAAGATGCCCAACTTGGAGAAGATTTGTCAGGACATCACGCCGGACTTCACGCCCGTCGCGGATCACAAGCCCTACGACCTCGCGGCGGCGGACGGCATCACGCGCCATCTCGCGCCCGGCACGCGCGTCGCGAGCGGCAAATATCCCATCGTCACCGGCCTCGAGCACGATGAGTTGGGCCACCCGACCGGCTCGCCGAAGCTGCACTTGCAGATGACTGCCAAGCGCCGCAACAAAATCAAAAAGCTCGGCGCGGACCTGCCCACACCGACCGTCTTCGGCCCGCCCGAAGGGCAGGTGCTGCTGGTGAGCTGGGGTTCCAGCAAAGGCCCGGTGGAGGAAGCCGTGAAGCAGGCGCGCGCGGCGGGCGACGCTGTTTCTTCGCTGCACATCAAGTATCTCAACCCGATGCCGAACGGCTTGGAGAAAATCTTCGAAGCCTTCCGCCACGTGCTCGTGGTCGAACTGAACGACGAGGGCCTCTACGGCTACGGTCAGTTCGCCGCGTTGCTCCGCGCGCGCTATTGCGACGACAAGATTCGCGGCATCACCAAGGTGGACGGCCTCACCTGGAAGGTCCGCGAAATCCTCGGCCGCGTGAAGGACGTGACCAAGTAAACCGCGCCGCAACTTCAACTTTCATTCCCACATGTCCACTCTCGCCTTCCCCTCAGAAGCCCTCACCCGCACTGGCAGCTTAAACATCGGCACCGTCCCACCGCTCGCGGACGCCGACCGAAAGCCGCTGATGAAAAAAGACATCGCCGCCGACCACCCCACGTGGTGCCCCGGCTGCGGTGACTTCTCCGTCCTCGCGCTCTACTTCAAGCTCATCGAGAAGCGCAAGATGCACCACGAGAAGATCACCACCGTGGCAGGCATCGGCTGTAGCTCACGCTTCCCCTACTTCGTGCAGGCGCACGGCGCGCACTTCATCCACGGCCGCGCGCTGCCCTTCGCCACCGGTGTTTCCCTCTCGCGGCCCGACCTCCACGTCTTCGTCTTCGGCGGCGACGGCGACGCCTTCTCCCTCGGCGGCAACCACTTCACCCACACCGCGCGCAAGAACGTGAAGCTCACCTATTGCGTGATGGACAACAACGTTTATGGCCTCACCAAGAACCAGACCTCGCCCACCTCGCCGCTCGGCTTCAAATCCAAGACCGACGGCTGGGGCAGCGGCGACCGGCCCATCAATCCGATGAAGCAGGCCATTGCCGCTGGCGCGACCTTCGTGGCCCGCACCACGCACACGAACCCGAACCACGTGCTCCAGATGATGGAAGCCGCGATGGACCATGACGGCTTCAGCTTCATCGAATGCCTCAGCGAGTGCGTCGAGTTTTATCCCGGCGCCTTCGACGGCGCGAACCCGCGCAAGGGTGGCCAGTTCCCCCTCGTGCCCGAGGAACACGACGTGACCGACGAATACGCCGCCTACAAGCTCGCGGAAGACCTCATGCCCGGCAAGTTCGGCATCTTCTACAAAGTCAACCGCCCGACCAAGAACGCCAACGAAGCCAAGATCGTCAGCACCCACCGCGAGAAATTTGCTTCGCTCAAGGACTGGCAGATCCTCCAGAAGAATTTCGACCGGATGAAGTAAGCTTTCACAGCTCCGCGCGAAGCCCCGGCCGCAAACCGGGGCTTCTGCTTTCAGCCACAGATGAACACAGATAGAGCACAGATAGCCCTAGCGCCGGACTTTCTCTGCTTGTTCCCAGCTACGTTTCCTCTGTGTCTATCTGTGGCCTAAGAGCCGTTCCGCACCATGCCCATCTACGAATTCGCCTGCCCGAAGTGCCGGGTGATTTTCAACTTCCTCTCGAAGCGCATCAACCCCGACCGCATGCCCGTCTGCCCCAAGTGCGGCAACAAGAAGATGCGTAAGCAAATGAGCCGCTTCGCCATGACGAAGGGCCTGAAGGAACCCACCGCTAAGCCCGAGGGTGCCGACGACGGCCCGCCCATGCCCGACCTGGACGACCCGCGCATCGAGAGCGCCATGCGCGAGATGGAGCGCGACATGGAGCACCTCGACGAGAACAATCCCAAGCACATGGCGCACATGATGCGGAAGATGAAAGACATCATGCCGCCAGGACCAATGCCCAAGGAACTCGACATCGCCATCAAGCGCCTCGAAGCTGGTGAAGAACCGGAGAAGATCGAGGCCGACATGGGCGACGTGCTCGGCGACCTCATGGGTGGCGAAGGCGGCCCCGGGGCAGGCAGCAGTTACTCGCACGACAGCGGCCTGTCCGAGTACTGAGCTGGATATGGAGTGTTCAGGTTTCTGTAATCAGTGTTCAGTCCGCGCGCGTGATAATGCCTGGCCACACTGAATACTGAACACTGACTACCGGCTTCTCCCCATCATGGCCCACATCCACGAGAAAATAGACTTCACCATCGCCATCTTCGTCGTTCACGACGCGCAGGTGCTGCTCATCCTGCACCGCAAGCTCGGCAAGTGGCTCCCGCTCGGCGGCCACATCGAGCTGGACGAAGACCCGGAGATCGCCGCGCTCCGCGAAGCCAAGGAGGAGAGCGGCTTGGACGTGGAGCTGATCGGCGAGCGTCCGCCCACGACCGAACCGGGCACGCGTGCGCTCATCGCCCCGCGCTTCCTCGACATCCACCGCATCAGCGACACCCACGAGCACATCGGGATGATATATTGGGCCCGGCCCGTGGGCGGCGACGTGACCCTCGCCACCGAAGAGCACCACGATATCCGTTGGTGCAGCGCGGCGGAACTCGACTCACTCCAACCGCCCATGACCAACGCCGTGAAGTGGTATTGCCGCAAGGCGCTGGAGGAAGTGGCGAATGGCGAATTCCGAAAGGCGAATCCCCCGCCCCACGCCGACTCGGCTCCGCGCGGCTGATTCGACATTCGACATTCAGCACTCGCCATTCACATGTCTCGCCGCAAAGCCCTCGGCTTCCTGCTCACCGGACTGAACACGCTCGGTTGCGCCTACTTCGGCAACTACGTCTTCTTCCTGCTCCAGCAGCACTACGGCTTCAGCAACCGGGACAACCTTCTCACCTGCGCGCTGCACGGGCTTATCTACGTGCCCTCGGCGTGGCTGGGTGGGCGCTTCGCCGAACGGCGCGGGTTGACGACCTCGATGAAGGTCGGCTTCGCCGGCATGGCCGGCGCGATGGTGCTGGGCGCGCAGTGGCCTGCGCTGCCGGGCGTCTTCCTCACGCTGTTCCTGTGGACGGTATCGATGTGCTTCACCTGGCCCGCGCTGGAGGCGCACGCGACCCAGGGCGAATCCGACGCCGGCACCAAGCGCATGGTCGGCATCTACAACCTCACGTGGTCGGGCTGTGCGGGCGCGATGTATTTCGCAGGTGGCTCCCTGTTTGAATGGCTCGGCGCGCGCGGCCTGTTCTGGATTCCGGCCGCGATCTACACGCTGCAATTCACATTGGTGCATGCGCTGGAACGCCTGCCGCAATCCGCTCCCCCGCCACCCGCGCCGCCGGAGTCGCACCATCCCGAAGCTGCGGCATTCCAGCAGCCCGTTTCACCGACGACCTTTCTGAAGATGGCGTGGCTGGCCAACCCGTTCGCCTACATCGCCATCAACTCCCTGCTCGCGGTCATCCCGTTCCGCTCGACGGAGCTGGGCCTGAGCATCGCGCAGAGCGGCTGGTTCTGGGCGGTCTGGCTGCTGGCGCGCGTGGGGACGTTCGCGCTGCTCTGGCGCTGGGACGGATGGCACTACCGCTTCCGGTGGATGCTCGCAGCCTTTCTCGCGCTCATCGTCAGCTACGCGGTGCTGCTGTTGAGCAAGTCGCTGCCGGTGTTGCTGGCGGCGCAATTCTGCTTCGGCCTCGCCACCGGCCTGCTCTATTACTCCTCGCTGTTCTACTCAATGGATGTGGGCGAGACGCACGGCGAGCACGGCGGCATTCACGAAGCCGCCATCGGCCTGGGCATCTGCCTGGGCCCCGCTGCCGGGGCCGCCGCGCTGTGGCTCGCGCCCAGCCAGCCGCACGCGGGTGCGTTCGGGGTCACGGCGCTACTGGTGGTGGGACTGGCCGGACTCGTCAGGCTGCGGCTCCATCGTTGAGCCGTGGATGTTGAAAGTTGAGCGTTGAACGTTCCGCCCTTCTGCCGTCATCCTTTCCGCGCTATGTCACTACTCGCAGGCAAAATCGGACTCGTCTTCGGCGTCGCCAACAAGCGCTCCATCGCCTGGGCCATCGCACAGGCCTGGCACAAGGCCGGGGCCACGCTCGCCTTCACGTATCAGGGCGAACGTCTCAAGGAGAACGTCGAGGAACTCGTTTCCACCTTCGGTCCGGACACGTTGCTGCTTCCCTGCGACGTGACGAAGGACGAGGACATCACCACCGTCTTCGGCGCCGTGCAGCAGAAGTTCGGCAAGCTCCACCTGCTCCTGCACGCCGTCGCCTTCGCGCCGAAGGAGGCGCTCGAAGGCCGCTTCGTCAACACCACGCGCGACGCCTTCAAGATCGCCCACGACGTGAGCGCCTACTCGCTCGTCGCGCTCGCGCGCGGGGCCGCGCCGCTCATGACTGAAGGCGGCAGCATCGTGGCAATGAGCTACTACGGCGCGGAGAAGGTCATCCCGCACTACAACGTCATGGGCGTGGCCAAGGCCGCGCTCGAAGCCAGCACGCGTTACCTCGCCTACGATCTCGGCGGTCAGCGAATCCGCGTGAACTGCATCTCCGCCGGCCCGGTCAACACGCTCGCCGCGCGGGGCATCGCCGGCTTCAGCGCCATGCTCAAGCACTACGAGCAGCACGCGCCGCTCAAGCGCAACGTCCTCCCCGATGAACTCGGCGCGACGGGCACCGTCCTCGCCAGCGACGGCGCGGCCGCCATCACCGGCCAAGTGCTCTACGTGGACTGCGGCTATCAGGTCATGGGCATGACTGAAGCGCCAAAGGCAGCCTAACCCAGTATTTACGACAACAAGGAGCCTCCTGTGCCTGAACACCGATGCTTCGAGTGAACACAGGGGAGAGGGCGGCAGAGCGGAACACGCGGGCGATAAATGCGGCTCGCGGTGGATGACAATGCGCTTACCGGAGAAGAAGTGGGCCGCCGTTTGAATACGTGGCTACTTCAACTCCCACACG
>JBJTAU010000097.1:0-3051 GCA_046090965.1 Limisphaerales bacterium
GCCACGGGCCGTCCGGCTGATGCGAGAGTTCGCGGAAGGAGTAAACCGCATCGGCCAGCGCGACGGGTGGGAGCTGGTCCGCCTCGAGCAGGTCGAGCACGAGCGAGGTGGTGCCGCACTTGAGCGCGAGCGTAGCGGGCAGCACGCTGGTGTCACCGTGGAGCAGGTGCAGGCGGCGGAACTTGCGCGCGTCGGCGAGCGGTTCGTCGCGGGTGTTGATGATGGCGCGGTTGAACTGCACCCACTCGAAGAGGTCGTTGTTGATGTAGTCCGCGCGCTGGCTGATCTGGAAATCGCTCTCGGCCATCACCTTGATGATGTCGCCGCGTGACTCTGCGCCCGGCGACGCCCGCACTCGGCCCGCGCCGGTGTAGAGCACGCGCAGCGTAAGAAACGCGAGCAGCGACTGGACGTTGGCCTCGTTGAGCGGCGCGCCCCGACGGACGAGGTAGTTCTCGTGGCAGCCAAACGTCGCGCCCGAGTAGTAGTCCACGTTGTTCCGCACGAAGCCGACGCGCTCGGAGCGGCCCAGGACGTGCGTGGCGGCGGTGAGCATGGCGTCGCCCGCGCGGTCGAAGCGCAAGAGGTCGCGGAGGGACAGGCACTCGGGCGTGCAGATTTCGAGGTGGCCCATGTCCACGTAGCAGCGGCCACCGTTGAAGAGGAAGCCGCCGTTGCCCGCCGGCTCATCCCAATCGCGCTGGTGGAGGTCCGCGAGGCCGAAGCGGTGCTTCTCGAAGAGCCAGTTGCGCACGCGCGCAACGGCGGGCGGCGGCCCCGCGGGATCGCTGCTCAGGCAGCCGTATTCCGTCTCAAGGCCGACGATGCGGTTCATGGGGGCGAAGTCGTTTTAGGGGAGGGAAACGCGATGTCGCTGGGCGGTCGGGGTGAGCTACGGCTGCATTGCCGATCATCACCGCAAGTTCGAAACCGATCAACGGCGTGCTCATGGCCGCAATCTAACAGCCAGTCGCGTTAAGCGAAGGGCAATTTCACGCCGGAGCCAACCCGACCGTGCCGCTGGGCTTTGAATGGATGTCTTCCCGTTCCGTTTCACCGTTCCACTTATGCGTGTGCAGAAATTGGGATCCATGGTTCACTCCCGACATGAAATGCCTACTCCCTGCCCTGCTCTGCTTTGCCCTAACCGCGCCGTTGCTCGCCGCGGACAAGAAGGAACCATCGCCTGACGACCAATACAAGCAGCTCACGGCGGACTCCGAGGAACAGCCTGGCGTGCCGAAAGGCACGCTCACCGAGCACGAGTGGAACGACAGCAAGATCTTTCCCGGCACCGTGCGGAAGTATTCCGTTTACGTCCCGAAGCAATACGACGGCAAGACGCCGGCGTGCGTGTATGTCTCGCAGGACGGCGTGCTCTACAAGGCTCCGACAGTCTTCGACAATCTCATCCAAAAGAAGGAAATGCCGGTGACCATCGGCATCTTCATCCGGCCCGGCGACAAGCCGCTCGCCCCCGGGGAACCACCCCGCAAGCGTGCCGACGGCCGTCCCGCCTCCGCGTCAAACCGCAGCGTGGAATCCGACACCTTGAGCGATCTCTACGCGCGTGTCCTCCTGGAGGAAATTCTGCCCGAAGTCGGCAAAAAGTATCACCTCACCAAAGACCCGGCTGGCCGGTGCATTGCCGGCAGCAGCAGTGGCGGCATCTGCGCGTGGACCGTCTGCTGGGAGCGGCCCAACGAATTTCGCAAGTGCTTCACCACCGTCGGCAGCTTCACGAACATCCGCGGCGGTAACAAGTATCCCGAGCTGGTCCGCGCCGCGCCGCGCAAGCCCATCCGCATCTTCCAGCAGGACGGCAGCAACGACATCGTGAACCAATTCGGCTCGTGGCCCGAGGCGAACAAGGCGATGGCCGCCGCGCTCAAGGAAAAGGGCTACGACCACAAGTTCGTCTTCGGCGAGGGCGTGCATAGCGGCAATCACGGAACGCAGCTCTTCCCCGAGGCCATGCGGTGGATGTGGCGGGATTGGAAGCCGTGAGCCTTTTCGCCCGCTAGCGGGAGCTTGCAAAGCCAGCCGGGCTGGCTACCTTGCCGACGCCCGTCAACAAGCCACCTATGAACCGCTCACTGCTTCATTTCGGCGGACGCAAACCACAGCGTGTAGCCTGCGGCTTCACCCTGATCGAACTGCTTGTCGTCATCGCAATCATTGCGATATTGGCGGGGATGCTTTTACCGGCGCTGGGCAAGGCGAAGAGCAAAGCGATGGGCACGAAGTGTCTTTCGAACGAAAAGCAGTTGCAGTTGGCTTGGTCACTTTACTCTGGAGACCAAGATGACCGAATCGTCCCCAATGATAACTTTGGTGGTGGATTGGCGGACATCAATCGAACTTGGGCCGCTGGCTGGATGCAGCAACCTGGGGGCGCTCATCAAGCCGCATGTCCCAATTGCGATATTGACCCCGCGTATTTCATGACCGCCTTGTTAGGTCGTTATGCGGGTAACGCAGGGATTTTCCAATGCCCTGCCGATAAAACCCCGTATCCGGGTAGCGGCCGGACCGTTCCATATGTCCGAAGTGTGACCATGAACATCTTCATGAACCGGACACAACTGGCACTAAATTCCACCGGATACAAAGTCTTCAGGCGAAATGGGGAGATGGGCAAACCCTCGGATCTTTTCGTGTTCATACACGAATCCCCACAGAGCATCGAAGACTGCATCTACCGGTTGGACTTGGGGACGGCTGGCGGGGCATTTCCGACTTGGGGTGCGGCATACAATGTCTTCGAAAATGCCCCAGCCGCTCTTCACAGTGGTGCCACGACAATAGGCTTTGCCGATGGACACGTTGAACATCACAAGTGGAATCTATTAAGCGTTTGGAACACGGTTCCAATTGCCGCCAACAATACGGCTGACATCAACTGGCTCAAGAGTCGGGCATCCGAGTAGTGACCTTTCATCGTCACCGCAGCATCCGGACATGAAATTAAATTACCGTTTCTGCCGAGCTGGTTTCACCCTCATCGAACTGCTCGTCGTCATCGCCATCATCGCCATCCTGGCGGGCATG